>JAKSDB010000137.1 GCA_022360415.1 Chlorobiales bacterium | reverse complement strand
CGTGATATGCAGATCGTGATTTTTGAAGATGAGAAGGTTCGCCGGTTTCTACCGCTGCTTCATTTCAAACCTGTCTATTTACTTTATACCGGTTGCAGATCACTGTTACAGCAGTTTCGTTTCCACCTTGGCTCCAATGTTGCCTTTTCTTGTCACCTCAGGCGTTATCTTGAGCCTGTATTCCGTAACCGTTTACCGCTTTTTTACCATGAGGGAAGCAGTAACGAGGATCTTCTTCTGGTAAACGGCAGGCTTGTTTGTAATGCAAAGGCTGCCGACGTAATACGGAACACCCCCCCTGCTCCGGGGCAGTGCCTGATGCAGGGTGATGATATGCTTTTTGCAAGGATCAGGGCCGGGCGCGTTACTGCTGAAGGGACGTTGTTGCCGGATGTCATCGATACGGAAGGCCTGGCTGAGTCGTCTGAAAGGGTGGAGTCGGAGGGTTTTACGCTCCTTCGCAACATCTGGGACCCGATTGCTTTCCATCCGGAACAGATCGAGCGTGACGCTGAAACATTTGAGCTGGGGAACGTGAAGGGTGAGGTATCCCCGAGTGCGGTTCTCGAAAACCCTGGCAATATATATATAGGGGAAGGGGCAAGGATCAAGGCAGGGGCGGTACTGGATGCGGAAGCGGGATTTATCTATATCGGACCCGGTGCGGTTGTCGAATCACAGGCGGTACTTGCAGAGAATGTTTTTCTGGATGACGCGGCTGTTGTGAAGGCAGGGGCAAACCTGCATCGCAATGTTTTCATTGGAAGTTTCTCGAAAACAGGCGGAGAGATCGAGGATTCGATTGTTGAGCCATATGCCAACAAACAGCATGGCGGATTTCTCGGCCATTCCTACATCTCGTCATGGTGTAACCTCGGGGCAGGTACGAATACCTCCGATTTGAGAAATGATTACGGGAAGGTCAAACTGGTTCTTGATGGAGAGACGGTTCAGACCGGCCGGCAGTTTCTCGGGCTTCTGATGGGAGAGCATACCATGTGTTCGATCAACTCCATGTTCAATTCCGGGACTGTTGCAGGCACGTGCTCGAATATTTTCGGCAGTGGTTTTTCTCCAAAAAGCATTTCTTCTTTTTCATGGGGCGGTCCGGAGAAGGGATTCGAACATTATGATATTGAAAAAGCGCTCGAAACGGCAAGAATTGTCATGGCACGCAGAAATGTTATAATGAGCGCCGAATACGAAAAAATGTTCCGTCACGTTGCATCTCTCGAACAGGGGAGGAAGATGCGGCTTTGATGTCCGAAATTTGTTACGCCTAAACCGAGCGTTTCAGCACATGCTCAATAACAGCAAAATCATTAAAAACAATCTTTTATACTGTATTTACTGTGGCATTGTTCCTCACCTGTCGGGTGAACGTGAAAACTGATAAAGAGCTGCACATGTTGAAATCCCGGTCTGCCGGAATGTTCGAGAATCGCTCAATTCAGGTTACAATATGGCCGCTTGTCGTTTTTCAAAGAAGCTTTACATCAACGGCAGGTTGATGAAATGATCATTTTTAACACCTACATCTTCAATGGTCCTTGTAATAGATAACTACGATTCGTTTACCTACAATCTTGTGCAGTATATGGGGGAACTGGGCGCAGTCGTTGAAGTGTATCGTAATGACGAGATCAGGGTGCAGGAAGTTGTGGAGATCAATCCCGGGAAAATTGTTATTTCACCGGGTCCCGGTACCCCGCATGACGCCGGTATTTCGGTTTCGCTGATCCGGGCCGTTCAGGGCAGGATACCTCTGCTCGGTGTGTGTCTCGGTCATCAGGCCATCGGGGAGGCGCTGGGGGGGAAGGTTGTCAGGGCTGCGGAAATCATGCACGGCAAGACATCCCGAATCCATCATGACAATGGCGGTATTTTCAGGGGGATAGAAAACCCTTTTGTCGCGACAAGGTATCACTCTCTTATCGTCGAGAAAAAAAGCCTGCCCGATGAGCTTACTGTAAGGGCGTGGACGGAGGACGGCGTTATTATGGGGATGGATTGTCGCGACAAGCTTCTTTACGGCGTTCAGTTTCATCCCGAGTCGATCATGACCAGCGAAGGAAAACGTATTATCGGAAATTTTCTCGAACTTTGACAGCCATGCCATCTTCAGGAAAAACACGCGGTGGAAAAGGGACGGTTGTCCGGCCGGTTATGCCCCCGGACAGGAAGTATGCGAGCCAGACTGATTTTGCGGGTGACGGATGGCGGGTTTTCAAAATTATGGCGGAATTTGTCAACGGATTTGAGAAAATGTCCGATACAGGTCCGGCTGTAAGCGTTTTCGGTTCGACAAGAACAGACCCCGCCCAGGCTGAATACAAGCTTGCCGAGAAAATGGGGAGCCTTCTGGCCGGGAAGGGTTTTGCGGTAATTACCGGTGGCGGGCCCGGCGTGATGGAAGCGGCAAACAAGGGAGCGCAAAAGGCGGGAGGTACATCCATAGGCTTTAATATCGAGCTTCCCTTGCAACAGAGCCCCAATGCTTTTATCGACCGGGAAAGGCTGATAACCTTTCAGTATTTTTTTGTCCGCAAGGTGATGTTCCTGAAATATTCACAGGCGTTTATCGTTCTTCCCGGGGGCTTTGGCACGATGGACGAGTTTTCCGAAGCAGCAACACTCATTCAGACGCAGAAAAGCGGCTGTTTTCCGATAATATTGATGGGTACCGATTACTGGGGGGATTACTACCGCTGGATGCGGGAGACGATGTTCAGTGAAAAAAGATATATTGCGAAAAAGGATCTGGATTTTATTTTTCTGGAAGATAATCCTGAGAAAGTTCTTGAAATTATCGAGAGTTTTTATCCGGAAGGATACAAGTTGAATTTTTGATGCTGTCCATTCTGTTTTGTTTTGCATACTTCTTCCCGAGGACGCCTCTCCTGTTATCAGTGTTTTTTTGATGAGCCTGTTGTCCTGTTACCGTGACCTCCAGTCTGCGCCGGAGGGGCGTGTGGGATGATAAAGGATAGAGGTACCCTGAAAAGAACAGGTGTACGGGGGAAGGAAGTCTGCTGGGGAAATTGTTTGCCCTGTTTTCCGGTTTAACGATTGTTACATTCCTATGAAAACAGTTATTATAAAGATGATGAAAGATGTTGGGAGATTGTTATTTATTTGAAAAACTACAAGGGACTATATAGTGATTTTTCCGTGTGAAAGGGCCGTCTGGTATAATCTTCCCCAGATAAGGGCAGACATAGCGTCGGGACTGGTTAAAACCGGAATGACCCAGTCGCAGGCAGCAAAGAAATTGGGTGTAACGCCTGCCGCTGTATCGCAGTATCTGAACAAAAAAAGAGGCCAGCAGACCGTAAAAAGCAAATCTTACCTTGAAGAGATTCGTGTTGCTGTAGAAAAAATAAGTAACGGTGCAAGTGCGGAAGAACTCAAGGACATTGTCTGCAATTGCTGTCAGATCATTACAGAGGAAACAACGGGTGAAGAGAGTGAGTGCAAGGATTAATGAATCGGAGTAGTCGGGTATATGAGCAGTAAAGATGCGAAAGAGTCCGTTGGTGTCTGGTCTTTCAAGCAGGGGAGTTTTTTTGCCATAGCGCTTGTAATCACAGGTTTTGTGATCGAGGCTGCATTTGGAGCAAAGGGTGTTTTTTTCCCTTCATGGCCGTTTAACCTCATCATACTTCTTGTTTTTTCAGGAAACATCGTTCTTGCGGCGTTGTTGATGAAAGAAAATTCCTTTGTCCGGTGGCTTGGAGGGATCCCGTTGGGGCTTTGTCTTATTATTGCAATGGCTGTTCTGTCGCTGTTTGGGGGCGTATTGCGGCAGGAGACAGGAGCAGGGCCGTTGTGGGCAAGGACTCTGAGACTGAATGGTGTTTTTTCAAGCTGGCCGTTTGCGCTGACGGTGTTTTTTTTCCTTGTTAATCTCGGGTTGTCCCTGGTCTGGAAAACAGTGCCGTTCAGAAGCTCCAATCTTCAGTTTGTGCTCTTTCACGCAGGATTCTGGATAGCGCTTGCCTGCGGTCTTGCCGGTTCGGCAGACCTTCAACGTGTTATTATTCCTCTCTATGAGGGTCGGTCGACGGATCGTGCCTACAACTCCTTTTCAAAAACCATGATCGACCTTCCGTTCAGCCTCTATCTCAATGATTTCAGGATGGAAGAATATGAGCCAAGGCTTGCGCTTTATGATCCCGGGAAAGACCGGCTTGAAGCAGGTGAATCGGGGAAAGGAATCGGAGTTGCCGAAGGTATGGCGGTTTCATGGCAGGGAGTGGACGTAAAGGTTGAAAAGTATCTTCCCCTTGCTGTCGTCGATGATGGTACCGGAATGCCTGTTCCCGTTGAAGCAGGCCGGGGTGTGCCCTTCGCTTTTCTGTCTGGGACCCATGACGGAGAGCCTTTTTCCGGATGGGTCAGTACAGGCAGCCCTTTTGAGAAACCGGCGTTTGTTGAACTGGGGAACAAGCTGCTGGTGCTGGTCAATGGATCTCCAAAAAAGTTTCGCTCGGAGGTAACCATCAGGAGTGGAGAAGAAGGCGGCGGCCGGAGTGAGGCGCTGGAAGTGAACAAGCCTGTCACGGTCAAGGGATGGACATTGTATCAAATGGGGTACGATGAAAAATCCGGTAAATGGTCGGAGCTTAGCCTTGTGGAGGGAGTACGGGACCCCTGGCTGCCGGTGGTGTACCTGGGCTTTTTCATGATTCTTGCAGGAAATACACTGTTTTTCTGGAAAGGGATCAGAAAAAAGTAGCTTTGAGGAAGGGAACGAGGAGGCAGAATTCCGACTTCAAGCTTCGGGATTCTTGATTTTGTTTGACTACGATAGTTCGATGAAAATAGTTTGTTTGCTTTTTGCTGCAATAGATGGAGAATCTGGAGGATATAGCTGATGACCTGGGTTGAGTTTCCATATATGGCATACAGCGCGATGGTGTGCTGGGGCATGGGCAGCCTCTTGGGCATTTTCTCTGCCAGGGAGCACGTATTGAAGGTGTTGGGGACGGGATTCATGATGGCTGGAACCGCCGTCATGGTTGTTTTTCTCATCGTTTTCTGGGCGGAGCTCGATCGTCCTCCGCTCAGGACCCTTGGTGAAACCCGTCTCTGGTATGCAACCCTCATACCTGTTGTCGGCTTTGTTGTAGAGTACCGCTGGAAAATCGGATGGCTGAAGTATTACTGTGTGGCACTGGCTTCTTTTTTTCTCCTGTTCAACATTCGTTTTCCCGAAGTGTATGACAAAGCCCTTATGCCCGCTCTGCAAAGCGTCTGGTTCGTGCCTCATGTCGTGGTCTATCTGGTCGGCTATGTGCTGCTTGCCGCTTCTTCGGCTGCGGCATGGCATAACATCTTCAGAAACAGGCTTTCAGAAGGAAAGGACGGAGTGGAAGTAGGACATTATCTCGCTCTGCTTGGTTTTGTGTTCCTGACGTTCGGGCTTGTTTTCGGAGCGCTCTGGGCAAAAGAGGCATGGGGGCATTACTGGACCTGGGATCCCAAGGAGACATGGGCTCTGATTGCCTGGCTTTTGTATCTTGGTTACATGCACGCAAATTCAGCAAAAGTCAGCAACAACCTGCTTCAATGGTACCTTGCTCTTGCTTTTCTGGTGCTGCTTGTAAGCTGGTTCGGCGTCAATTACCTGCCCTCCGCGCAAAACAGTGTTCATACATATCAAACGGGATAGCGCAAGAGCATTGTTGATGTGTTGTTTGGCTTGCCACCAGTCACTGGTTCTTTTTATGACATCGCGGAAGGTTGCGGTGGCAGAAGAGCCGGATAAAGATGTTACCTATGATAATGCGCCTGATGACATTGTTTTGTATAAGTCTTCCGCTGTTTTTTTCCGCGGCTTTTACCCCCGTTCATGCGTCGTTTTTTGGCGATCAGTCGCATGTTTCGGCAGATTTGTTCGTTGTTGAAAACTCGACAGAGAGCGGGCTGCTGGTGAGCGTTCATATAACGATGGAGCCGGGCTGGCATGTTTACTGGAAAAATCCGGGTGAAGCGGGGATGCCTGTGGAGATACAATGGAAGCTGCCCGAAGGGTTCAGGGTTTCTCCTCTGGAGTTTCCTGCCCCTGAACGCTTCGACTCCGGAGGGGTGACAGGATATGGTTACAGGGACGAGGTTGTACTTTTTTCCAGAATCGTTCCTGACACAAACCCGGAGGACCTGTCTGTTTCATCCGTTTATTTTCCCCTGGAGGCTGAACTGTCATGGTTGTCCTGCAAGGAGGTCTGTGTTCCGGGATCGGCTACACTGACGCTTAAGGGCGAAAAAGCGTCGCCCGGCCAGCTGGATCTTGCCGCCGGATTCCGCGACAGGTTACCCGTTGCTATTGAAACAGGCGGGGAAGCGTTCGGTGTGGATAGCATTGCGCTGGGGGAAAAAGATCAGAGAAGATATATCGAGATCATTTTCTCCGGTCGTTCCGCCGGGTCACTGAAAGACTTTTTCCCGCTTTTTCCGGAAAAAGGCCTTGAACTGAGTGCGATAACCACCAAAGGCAGATCAGTCATCATCCCGTTGTCGGGCGAAGAGGTGCCTGAAACAATCAGGGGCGTTGCCGTAACAGGCATGGGTGCATATGTTTTCGATGCGGACACAGCCGCGATTCCTGAAAAAAACGGTGTGTCATCTGCTTTCGGATCGCTTCCTCTCATGCTTGTTTTTGCGTTTTTCGGGGGAATACTGCTTAACATCATGCCTTGTGTGCTCCCTGTTCTGGGCTTGAAAGTTTTCAGCCTTATCGGTACAGACCCTTCGGAACATGGCAGGAATACAGGGCGTTTTCTGAGCCTTGTTTTTGCTTCCGGCGTCCTGTTTTCATTCTGGGTACTCGCGGGATTTGTCTGGGGACTGCAGGAAATGGGTGCCAGTGTAGGTTGGGGATTCCAGTTTCAGTCACCGGCTTTTGTCCTGTTTATTGCCGCGGTGGTTTTCGGGTTCAGTCTGAACCTTTTCGGCCTCTTCGAATTTGCTACCCCTGTTGTATCCGGCGAGATCGACAAGGTTGCCTCTCATCATGACGCTCTCGGGGCTTTTGTCAGCGGAGTACTTGCGACAACACTTGCGACCCCCTGTACCGCTCCTTTCCTCGGAACTGCACTTGGATTTGCCTTTGCCCAGCCTTCCTGGGTGGTTTTTCTTTTCTTCACGGTCGTTGCCGTAGGCATGGCTTTTCCTTACGTGACCCTGGCCTGGAACCCTTCCTGGCTGAGATTTCTTCCGAAACCGGGACACTGGATGTACGTGTTCAAGCAGTTGATGGGTTTTGTGCTTGTCGGGGTTGTTATCTGGCTTGCCTCTATACTGAACACGCAGGCAGGAGGAAGCGGTATTCTGAGACTTTTTGTGCTTTTGCTGGCTGTGGCATTTATCTTATGGATTCTTGGAAATCTTGCCGGTCATGGAGCTCCGTTCAAAAGACAACTGTTGATGTGGGTGGCAGGACTGGCTCTTCTGGGAGCCGCTTATGTTTTTCTCATACCGGAAGCAAAAACGGCAGGGAGAGACGATGTGTTGTCCGGTGTCACTGAAGAATTTTCAGGCAGTGTTGATAAAAACGGCGTTTTCTGGCAGGACTTTTCGCCAGCGCTGCTGGATTCACTCATGCAGGAGAAAAAAACGGTGTTTCTTGAATTTACTGCTGACTGGTGTCTGACATGCAAGGTTCTCGAAGCAAGTGTTTTGAGCAATCAATCGGTGGGTGATGTGTTACGTCAGCCTGATGTGGCTGCGGTAAGAGCGGACTGGACAACGCGGGATGATGCCATAACCTCTATGCTGCAGCGGTTCGGAAGGTCGGGAGTCCCTCTTTTTGTGATCATTCCGAAAGGTGACCTGGAAAAGGCCAAAGTCCTGCCTGAGATTGTAACTGTCGAGATGCTGCTTTCAGGCCTGAAGGAAGCACGCAGTTAACCTGAATAGTTACATGAGAGTCCGAACACCCGGACTGTAGCTCTCACAGGAGAGCCTGCATCCATGCCGGGAAAGGCAAAAGATGGATCTCGAGACCCGATCCCGGCCCCGATTCCAGGCTTTCTCCTTTCGAGGTTCGGGGTTCGCCGTCGGTATCGGCAGGTTAGGGCACCTCTATTTATTGTCATGAGCGGTTCAAGTGCAAGGCGAACGGAGCCAGAGAAACCGGAGTGTACACGGAGTACATGAGGATTTTGAGCACCGATCAACGAAGCAATTGAATCGCAGAATAAATAGAGGTGCCCATAAAGGTGTGCCTCACAGTTCGAGTATTATGTGTGACTCGGTCGCATGCGCGCGCAGCATCGTTGCGCAGTTGTCAAGAATATCCCATCCGTATTTATTGATATAGTAAAAGATATTGATGACTCTTTCCTGGGGGAGGTCTTCCGGAAAAAGTGCCGACGCGGCTTTTTCGAGCTGTGTCACGAGCTCGTCATGTTTTTTTCTGCCCGCCCTGTGTGTTTTCTCTCTGATGCCGTGCATGACTTTTTCGACCTGCCGCATTGAACCCGCAAGAACCTGTTCCAGATTGCGGTCGAGTTGTGATAGCGCAGGAATGAGTGCATGAAGCTCCGCCTGGATGTTTTCTGCTGTCTTGTCCAGAAGGGCATCGAAGTCATGGTTTTCAGCGCCTGAAACCGCATTTTTTTGCAGTAACCGCAGGTTCCCGAAAGCGGTGCGATAGATCTGCTTTCTCGAAAGGCTTGGCCTTCCTGTTTTTTGCAGCACTTTATCCATGATTTTTCTGACAGGGGATTCAACCAGGGTGAAGCTGCCTCTCGGGATGATAAATGGCATGTAAAGCCCGAAATGCTCGTATACCTTGCGGTATTGAGCGAAGTAGCTTATTTCGCCGGGTCCGGCTATGTAGGCGAATACCGGAAGGACATGGTCCTGTACTACAGGCCTTAACACTACGTTGGGGCTGAACTGCCCGGGATGATCGTCGCAAAGCTCAAGCATCTGGTGCCTTGAGTAACGGTGTTTATCCGGAAAGACAGTAAAAGAATCGGCTGTATGCTGCTCGATTCTCATGCGCTGGTCATGATGATTCAGGCGAAAAAGGTTCACCGCGCGCGGTTTTGCCTGTGCTTCATATCCCATGCTTTCCAGGATCGAGCTTTGTTCAATGACGCTGTGTGAGGTATGGGGACAGGTTTCCAACTCACGATGGAAAACATCTTTTGCAAGTTTCTTGAAGTCGGGATCGCTTGGGGAAAGGAACAGGAGAGGGTAATCCCTGAAAAGGAACGCCATAGTTCTCCCGAACGCGAGCTCAAGCGTACTTTCCGGGGTATAGAAGGTTTGCAGTGCTCCGGAAATTTCCTCCTTGTGTTCGCTGTCCTGCAGAAGGGAGGTGAAGGCCGAAACGGTTTCGGTTATATCCTGGCCCATAACGGTCCGGCTCACCATCTGGTCTGAAAGTCTGTTCCGGACATCGAGGTTGACATGTGTCAGACGGCCGTTTTCGAAAAGCGAGGTTTTTGCAGACTCATTGAAATCATGGTCCTCACCTTCAATCCAGAAAAGAGGAAGAAAATCATACTCAGGGAATATCTCTTTCTGGCGCTCGGCAACAATGACGGCTGTGATTGCCTTGTAAATCGAGTAGAGCGGGCCTGTGAAAAGTCCGGGCTGCTGACCGGTAACCACGAGCATGCATTCCGGCGAACCGAGCCTTTCAAGAGAGGCGATATGTTTTTCTGCTGTGCCGAACTCCCTGTTTTGCCGTGCAAGGAGTTCGGCAAGCTCTTTTCTCCTGTAACGCCGGGATGAAAGATTGTTGAGGTGTTTGTAGTAGTCGGTTTCTTTCCGATAATCGAAATGGAAAAAACGGCTCGCCAGTCTGTCATGCGGCTCACCCTCGATAGTATAATCGTTAAAAAGGTTTGAAAAACCTTTCTTCGGGGTCTGTATGTCACGGTAGTCGATAAGAAAGGAGTTCACTGCCTACTTGTTTAGTTTCCAGCGCCGTATGTTCTTTATCGCGCCGTGATTCGTCATGTCGATGGAGACCGGTGTAACGGAAATATAGTTTTCTCTTACGGCATATTCGTCATAAAGTATATCGTCATCCAGAAGTTGAAGCTCCCCGCTCAGCCAGTAGTAGGGATTGCCGTACATGTCATCACGTTCGATGGTATTTTCGGCCCAGCGGGATTTTCCTTGGGCAGTGATCCTGACTCCGCGGATCTCTTCTTCAGATATGTTGGGAATGTTCACCGAGAGAACGGTATCGGGGGGAAGGCCTTCCCGAAGAGCTTTCCGTACCAGTTTTCTTGCAAATTTCCCGGCATAGGTGAAATCGGCGTTTTCATATGTCGTAATTGAAAATGCAATGGATGGAATACGCTGGATAACCCCTTCGAGGGCTGCACCCACAGTTCCCGAGTAGAGCGTATTGGTAGCTGTATTGCTTCCGTAATTGATTCCGCTTACGATAATGTCAGGTTTTTCAGGAAGAATATGGCTCAATGCCACTTTGATGCAGTCAACAGGGGTGCCCGAAACAGTGTAGCCGAAAAAACGGCTGTTTCTGCTATACTTTTTCACACGAAGGGGAACGCCGAGGGTCATGGCATGGCCCATACCGCTGCGCGGCTCGGAAGGTGCTACAACCGTTACGCTCCCGATTTTTTTCATTGAAGCCGAAAGGACATGCAGTCCTTCCGCGTCTATGCCGTCATCGTTGCATACCAGGATTCGGGGCTTCTGCCTGTTGGTCACGTTTTTCTGCTGCAAGGTTGTGAAATACTATTCTCAAAACTCATGGCCGAAGTTGAAATAAAACACAGTTTCAGCGAACCGGATGGATGAAAATCTAAACGCCTTACCGGCAGTAAAACTGGCAGGGCCGATCGGGGTTTCCCAGTTCAGGCCTGCGCCAAAACCGTGGACAAGATCGCCGAGCGACATATCGATCCTGTTTTCCCAGACATTGCCGGCATTATAGTAAAACAGGAATGAAGAAGGAAATATGAGGTCAAAAGGGGGACTGTACCGGAAGTTTGTACCCAGTGCGGCAATGTTTTTTCCTATGAGATCATTTTCCTTCAGGCCTATGAACCTGTAGCTGTAAGGGCTGCCTGCCCCACCGAGGAAAAACATTTCCGAAAAGGGGATTCCTTCACTGCTGAAACCGAGAGACAGACTGAGCTGCCCCGATGCCTGTTCACTGAACGAGATGTTTTCCTCATGTTCCAGGTGCAGCTGCCAGAACGTTTCGTCATTGAAGGTTTGCGGAGTGAAAGAGTATCTCAGGTTTGTATGCCGGCCTTCGGTTGGCAGAAAAGGGTTGTCTCTCGTGTCAAGTGCAAATTCGAGTGCGGCGGTAGCGATATCGAAGTTCTGCGTGAAAAAGTCTCCATTGCCCACATCAAAAGCCTGACTGTTTTTTACCGTCACATCAAACAGAACCCGGCTGCTTTTTCCTATTCTCGTTCCAAATGAGGAGGTGATGCCGATATTCTGTACTCCATATCTCCGTGACTCGCCCGAATCTGAAAAGAAAAACTCATCCGAGAATTCGAGTTCACGTATATCAAGCTTGCGCTCGTCATAAAACAGTTTTGTCGTAAATGTCAGGCTGGTGTTGCCGATTCTCGGCATGTTGAATTCAAGGTTGACCCGGTTGTTTCTTTCTCCGATTTTTGCCCATCCGCCGATGGAGTTTGCCGTGCCGTAGAGGTTCTCGTTTCTGAAATCGAGCATTGCCTGCGCGTTGTAGGTTTCATCATAGCGCACCCCGAGCCGAAGGACGTTCGGGGGTTTCTCGTTGAGCCTTATGCTGAGCGCACGTTTTTTGTCTCCCTCAGCGGAAAGCGAATCGCTGCCGGATACAGCGATCGAGACACGGTTAAAAGCGCCGGTTCCAAAAAGATTGTCGATCGACCGTTCCAGATCCCTGAGTCTCAGGACTTTCGATGTGTCTATCGAGAGTTCTCTCATGATGGGAGTCGGGCGTGTGATATTTTTGTCCTGGGATATGGCGAGGGAGGATATTTTGCCATCGGACAGGTGTACCGAGAGCGTTCCCCGATGGACGCTCAACTGTTCGATCTCAACAAGGGGATAGCCTTTTTCCCTGAACAGTTTAAGGAGGTTTTCGAGTGCGGCTGTGCCTTGTGCATTGGTGTAGCTTTTTGCCATAAGGCTGCTGAAACAGGCTTCGATTTCTTTTCTGTCGATGAGCGTTACGGCGTTGACGAGCTCTACGTTATCGAACAAAGGCGGGGTTTGGCAATAAAACACCACTTCTCCCGCGTGGCTGTCAACCGTTGCGTATACTTTCGTGAAACGGTCGGTTTCAAGTAGCTCTTTCAGTGCTTTCTCGACGTAAGAAGCATTTCTTATAATTTCGCCCGCAGGATGATAATTATTCAGTGCCTCCCGGCCGGTGCCGGATATCCTGAGAGATCGTTTATATGCCGATATATCTGTTCTGTTTTGAACAGGCAGGGAAATGTCCCGGCGGATTCTGCCCGCGAGGGCTTTTCCGCTTTTGTAGCCCGCACTGATAAGCTCGGGAAGTTTTGAAAAATCAATGGCAGGGTTATTGCCCACATCGGGAGCTATCACCAGGTCGGCTTTTTCAAGCTGACGGGGATATTGCAGCTCGATAAGAATTGTCATGGTCTGATCGGCTGCCTGCCAGGGGATATCGATATCTTCCGCAAGGGTATACATGCTGCCTCTGGTATCGACACCGATCTTGTAATCAAGCCTGGCGTTTTCAAGCTCGTCGACAGCAAGGTTGGCAACAAGCCCCCCGTCGGCCAGCTTGTGCTTGCCAAGCTCCACCGGTTCGAAGATAACAGGGATGGTACTGCTTGCAAGCATGGCTTCTGAAAGTGAACCGTCGAGAAGCGTGACGCGTTTGCCTGACACAAGGTCGGTCGTCACCGCCCTGAAAGAAACCGGAAGGGTTGAAAAAGAACCGGCAGGATGGTACGGAGCGTTCATTGTCAAAAGGTCAAGCACTCTTGTCAGCTTCTGTGCCGAGCTCAGGGATTTAGGTATAACCAGCTTGAAGTTTTCAAAGCGTATGGCAATGGTAGCCCTGTCGCGGATTTTCTGCTGTTCAAGAAATGTATTGGCTCTCGGAGCGTCGTTGTTGAGGGAGAGCAGTTTTTCCCAGGGGACCTCCAGAGCGATTTTTTCCAGTTCTTCGGCTTTATAGCCGGCGCTGTAGAGTCCTCCGACAACAGCCCCAATGCTTGTGCCTGCGATAGCGTCAACAGGAATGTTTTCTTCTTCAAGTGCTTTGAGCACCCCTACCTGGGCCATGCCGTTAGCTCCGCCGCCCGAAAGAGCCAGACCCACAGTTTTTCTTGCGGGTCTCATGTAGGGGGCGATGGAAAAGCGTTTAAGCGGTAGATCGAGAGTGTCCGGGTAGACAGTTGTCAGGGTTTGAGCGGGCAGGGGAGCATGGGCAGTCAGCACCAGAAGGCAACTGCAGAACAGCTGGTGGATAAAGCGTCCGCTTTTGGGCAATTGAAGGCTCCAGAGGGTTGTTTTGAGTTCTCAGGGTGACTTCATATCTTCACTGTAAATCTTTGAGTGAGCGTTTCGATGCGCAGCAAACACAGCGACTCTTTGCCTGCCGGCAGCATGAACCGATCAACTCACTGTAATGTATAATCTTTACGAATAATTAAAAATGGTCTGGTTTAAACGGGCAAAGCCTTCAATTCGCACGAAAGACAGACGTGATATTCCTGAAGG
>JAKSDB010000344.1 GCA_022360415.1 Chlorobiales bacterium | reverse complement strand
TCCTGGTTATCCACATCCAGAGCAAGGCCGACAAAACTGCCGTTTACCACGGCCGTTGAAGCACTGAAATCATAGCCGTCTGTTGGCCATGAGCCGACGATTGTTCCTCCTCTTTCCCTGACTTTTTCGTGAATCGTTCCCATTGCATCGAGAAAAACATCGGCATAATTGACCTGATCTCCGAGACCGAACAGTGCAACCGTTTTTCCTGACAGGTCAAGCTCGTCAAGTCCGGGTAAAAAATTTTCCCAATCGCTCTGCAATTCTCCAAAACCCCAGGTTGAAGCTCCGAGAATGATGTTGTCATAGGATAAAAGCATCTGAGGATCTACATCGGCAATATTGTGCATTTCAACATTGCTTCCGCCGAATTCGGCGGCAATGATTGAAGCGGCTGATTCCGTGTTGCCGGTTTCAGAGCCGAAAAACAAGCCTACGGTTTTCATGGAATGTTATCAGTTTAGGGTTTTCAAGAAATGTATTGCTTAATCCTCTGAGGTGTTACTCACAAGTTCGCCGATATTGAGCGCATCTGTAGTTCCTTGCTGGATTGCTTCATTGAACTCTTCGAAATCTTCCGGGGAAATAGTGAGTTCCACGACCCCTATCATGAGTTTCAGTGATTTGTCGTGAAATATGTCATGGCTGGCCGAACGCATTGCCTCCCATTCGTAGCACTCTTTCATGATCTTAAAAAGGGTTTGCCGTGGAAAGGTCAACATGACGTACTTGTAATAGAGGTGATACTTGCCGCATCCGCATTTTCTGAGCAGGGTGTTTTGCGGTCGGCAGTGATGATTGTTGTTTCGGTGTTCTGACATAATAGATTGTTTTTAAGTGGCGAATTAAATTTATTTAGACAAAATATAGATAATGTTTGTTTATGCAAATTTTTTCTGAGTGCATTGCATTTTTTATGCTTTCGGGTCAGAGTTCTTGTGTTGGAAGAAAAACGACTAAGCGGGCAGCTTTAGCGGAGCAGATAGCAAAGCGGGATATCGAGGCTGATTTTTCCAAGGCCATAACCGGAAGGTGGCGGCAGCGGCACCGATTTTCTTACGGCATCCAGAGCTGCCTTGTCCAGGGTTTTGTGCCCTGAAGACGAGACCAGTGTAATTTTCAAGACTGTGCCGTCTGGTGCGATCAGAAGCTTGATAATTGATGTGCCCTCCTGATGTTGTCTTTTTGAAAAGCGGGGGTAGTATTTGTTATGCTCTATTTTCGAGCGGATTACCGAAAGATAGCTGCTGATCACTGATGCCCGGGCTGAAGGGGAGGGTGAGTTTGATACGTCGCTTGTTTGCCCGGTTTCATGATGAACGACTTCCTGCTCGGTTACTGCGGGTTTCATTTGCTCATTTGCTTTTTTGTTCCTTGGCGGTTTCTTTTTTTTTGACGGAACCGAAGAATTTTTCTTTTTGGGGACAGGGAGGGTTTTTTTGGTTTTAGGCGGGTCGTCACTTGCCGAAATGTCGGTTTGCAGACAGAGGTTTAGCGTTTGCGGGGGTACGTAGTGACGGCTTTGAAGCGTCGGAGATACGAAGAAGAGTAATCCCGCATGAATCAGAAAAGCTGCCAGAAAAGAAAGGGCGTTGATATGCTTATTGTTCATCTGCGGCTTTTTTTTCCGTTACAACAGCAATGTTGCTTGCTCCGGTCTTTCTTGCTATGTCCATGATGGTGATAACCATTCCGAAATGTATCTGCTTGTCGGCTATCAGTCGAATCGCTTTGTCTCGACGTCCGGACAGAAGCTCCGATAGCTTTTCAGAGAGTTGATCTATTGTTAGGATCCGGGTATTAAGGCTGATTTCGCCAGTTTTGGTGATACCGATAGTGATGTCGGGCTCATCCTGGACAGCCGCGGTCTCAGATTCAGGGAGGCTTACCGGCATCATTGGTTTAGCATAAATCGAGGTGAGCATGAAAAAGATCAACAACAGAAAAACAACGTCAATCATCGGAGCAAGGTCGAGCCACCTTTTCTTTGGGGCCGTCTTTTCAAATTCCAGCATGATTATTTCCCAAGATGTTTAACAGCTTCCGTTCCGTAGAACTTCATCAGGAAAGCAAACGATTCGACTTTTTCCTCGAACATGTGATGAATGATCATCGACGGAATGGCCACACCGAGACCGGTTGCAGTCGTTATCAGCGCCTCCCAGATTCCTCCGGCAAGCATTGAGGGGTCGACCGCACTGTTTGATTGCGCAACCTGCTGGAAGGCGTTAACCATTCCAAGCACAGTGCCAAGCAGTCCCATAAGCGGTGCTATTCTGCCGATCAGTTCGAGCAGGTGGAGATGCCTGTTAAGCCTTTTTAATTCTCTTGTGCCTATCAAAGTGATTTCTTCCTCGATGAGCTCTTTTTCTTGTCCGGCGTGCAGCAGCCCTCCGGCAAGAACTGCCGATACGGGGCCGGGTGAAACTTCGGCCAACTCCAAGGCGCTATCGAGTTCGTTTCTTTCGATAAGGTCATGAATTGTCTTGGGGGCATCAGGTGATTTGCCGGCTCTGAAGAAATGGAAGCTTCGTTCAATGGCGTAAGCAACGGTCAGAAAGGAGCAGAGTAAAAGGGGATACATCATCGGGCCGCCGGCATCAAAGAAATACCACATACTCGAAATCGGTTTTGTTATCGGGTTAACGAAAATTTTTCTTTCGATAATTATAAAATTATCGTTATTTAGACAAAATAAAAATACGCAACTCAGGTTGCATAAAATGAACCGGTTATGATGAAAAAGGTGAGCAAGAACCTGAACTCAAACACCGTCACAGACCCGGGCATGATCATTGACCTGCTAACAGACGCAAAAGCCGTTCCAAAACAATCGGACTACAATGCGTAAGAGCGATGAAAGTGGTTATGATTCCTTCATTATGGAAGAGGTAGAGCGATGCCTGAACAATCTGGCATACGGGGAAATAATAATAACCATTCACGATTCCAGGGTTGTTCAGATCGAAAAGCGTGAGAAAAGACGCTTTTTCAGGATTGAAAACCGCGACTGTTCGATCAGAGCGGAAAAGAAAATAAAAAGCTGACGACCGGATGACCGGAGGAATGCGGCGAGTAGGGGAATACTCATGAAGTTACCATTCAGTAAAAGAAAAAGTGCTCGGGTCTTGCTGGCAGCTTTTTTTGCGACAACGCCCGTCGGTTCGGCTTTAGCAGAATCGAGCGCTGAAGTCGAAAAAATCATCGTCAGTGCAACCAAGACACCGCATACGCTTGGCGACGTACCGGTTGCGGCAGAGGTAATTACCCGTGAAGAGCTCCAGGAAAGAAACGTCAGAACGGTACAAGAAGCCCTCGAAATATCAACCACATTAGTGGTCGAGTCAACTTCCGGTTACAATAACAGGGGGCTCATAGGAATGCAAGGTCTCGAACCGCGCCATACGCTTGTTCTGATTGACGGTCAAAGGGTTCAGGGGGGACATCAG
>JAKSDB010000240.1 GCA_022360415.1 Chlorobiales bacterium | reverse complement strand
TGCCTGTGCGGCTGGGAGCCAGGCTATAGGCATGGCTTACCGGTTTCTGCAGTCTGGCCGTATGAAAAGATGTCTCGTGACGGCCGTTGATGCAGGTGCCTGGGAAAGCCAGCTGATGAATTTTCATCTTCTTCATACGCTTACAACCGATGATGTTCCGGCTCAAACCGCCAGCAGGCCTTTTTCAAAAAGCCGGGCCGGATTTGTCAAGGGCGAAGCGGCGGCGGCCCTTTTACTCGAGACTCGTGAAGCCGCCGAAGAACGGGGAGCGGAAATCCTCGCAGAGGTGTGCGGTTACGCATTCAACGCAGATGCTTACAGGCTGACTGACGGCAGGGAGGATAATCTTTGTGTTGTCAAGGCAATGGAAGATGCTGTCGCCGATGCCGGGATAAAAACGGGCGCAATCGACTACATCAACGCTCACGGGACTTCTACACAGCAGAACGATCGCCTGGAAACCCAGGCGATTAAAAAGGTATTTGGAGAAAGAGCGTACTCGATTCCTGTCAGTTCGCTTAAATCACAGATAGGACATCCCACGGTCGCGGCAGGCGCGGTTGAGGCTATCGCCTGCATTCTCATGCTCCAGCGGCAGCGTGTTGCTCCCACGATCAATCTGTTTGATCCTGATCCTGAATGCGACCTCGATTATGTCTCTGAAGGCAGCAGGGAGGCGGAGATGGGCTATGTTCTCAGTAACAGTTTCGGGTTTGGAGGACAGAATGCATGTCTTGTTTTTAAAAAAGGGACTTCATGATGGAAAGGCGTCTTGCCCTGATTACCGGGGGAACATCGGGTATAGGGTTCGGAGCGGCTGAAGCGCTTGCAGGCGAGTATGACCTTGCCCTTGCGTATGCCGGTAACCATGAAAGAGCAGAAAAGGCAGCCTTGCAGCTGGAAGAATCCGGCTGCAGGGCTAAACTTTTTGCCGGGCAGCTGTCAGGTTACGATGACGCGAAACGTCTTTTCGACGATGTGATATCGAAATGCGGAAAACCTCCGGAAATATTGATTAACTCTGCAGGTGGTGTCAAGGACGGTTTTTTCATGCAAACCGATTTTTCTATCCACGAACAGCTTGTCAGCGAGCACCTTCTGGTTACGATGGCGCTTTGCCAACTGGTGCTGAAGCCGATGTATGGAAAACGCTTCGGCAGGATAGTCAATCTCAGCTCGATCAGCGGGTTTTATGCCAAACGAAGCCAGGCAAACTACTCGGCAGCCAAAGCCGGGGTTATAGGATGTACAAGAACTCTTGCTCTCGAAGTTGCTCACCGGGGTATTACTGTGAACGCGGTCGCGCCGGGATTGATCAGGACACCCATGACGGCAGGAATTGTCCGGTACCTCGAAAGCGATTCCGGAAAAACGGTTTCGAAAAACAT
>JAKSDB010000259.1 GCA_022360415.1 Chlorobiales bacterium | reverse complement strand
TCCAGAACGGCTTTCGACTGAACCTCGGTCAACCCGAATTTTTCCAGCAGCCTTTCCTGGGCAACAGCGGCATTTTCCGACCGGCGTATTGTGGCGATCACCTCGTCGAGGTTGTCGAGGCATATCTTCAAACCCTCGAGGATATGTGCCTTTTTTTCGGCAGCTGCCAGCTCGAACGTTGTCCTGCGAAGAATGATTTCATTGCGGTGCTTGAGGTACTCCTGCATCATCTCTGTCAGAGTAAGCACTTTCGGTACCCCGTTGACAAGAGCAAGCAGAATGACGCCGAAAGTATCCTGCATCGGCGTGTGTTTGTACAACTGGTTCAGTACCACTTTGGCAACAGCATCGCGCTTCAGCTCGATCACCAGACGCATTCCGTCTCGATCTGACTCGTCGCGGATATCGGCAATGCCGTCGATCTTTTTCTGATTGATCAGCTCGACAATCTTTTCTATCAGCCTGACCTTGTTTACCTGGTAGGGAAGCTCGGTAACGATAATGGATTCCCGGCTGTTTTTCTGAGTTACCTCGACCGCGGCCCTAGCCCGGATGACAACCCTGCCGCGCCCGGTACGGTATGCCTGTTTGACCCCTTCATAACCATAGATAATTCCGCCGGTCGGAAAGTCGGGAGCAATGACATGCTGCATGATCTCTTCGATGGTAATTTCCGGGTTTTCGATCATGGCAATCAGCCCGTCAACCACCTCGTTGAGGTTATGGGGAGGTATATTCGTCGCCATGCCGACAGCAATACCGGAAGCTCCGTTCACCAGCATGTTCGGCATTGCGGAAGGAAGCACCGTCGGCTCCTCGAGCGAGTCATCGAAGTTCAGGGCGAAATCGACGGTCTCTTTTTCCAGATCCTTCAGCATTTCACCCGCAATGCTTTTCATGCGCACTTCGGTGTAACGCATGGCGGCAGGGGAATCACCATCGATCGAGCCGAAGTTACCCTGGCCGTCAATCAAAGGGTAACGCATGGAAAAATCCTGCACCAGGCGCACAATACTGTCATAGACCGCGTTATCGCCATGCGGATGGAACTTACCCAGCACCTCACCAACCACACGTGCGGACTTCTTGTACGGCTTTCCCGCCTGCAGACCAAGCTCATGCATGCCATACAAAACCCGGCGGTGAACCGGCTTGAGACCATCACGAATGTCAGGCAGCGCACGGCTGACAATAACCGACATGGAATAGTCGAGGTAGGAATCCCTCATTTCATCTTCTATACTGATCGGCAATATTTTGTCGCGCTGCATGTTTGTGCCTTGTATCTGATTGAACGAAAAACTGACGGGGACAATGTATAAAATACCCCTCTAAAGGTAAAGCTTCCGAAGCTTATTCAAGCACCTTCCGGACCCTGCCTGACTGTGCTTTTGAGGATATGCTTCGGAGCATCACCCCAGAGCGATTCAAGGTCGTAGAAACTGCGCTCGTCAGGCATGAAAATATGTACAACAACATCGACATAATCGAGCAGAATCCAGTGAAGCGTATCTCCGCCCTCAATATGGAGAGGGCGTTCATCCTCACGCTTGAGCTCATCGACAATATGCTCATAAACGGCCTTTGCCTTACGCTCGGAATCTGCCGTTGCAATCACAAAAAAATCCGTTACGCTCGTCAAACCTCTGACATCAAGAATCGTTACATCTTCACATTTTTTTTCAAGCGACAGCTCTGCCGCCCTTTTCGCAAGCAATTCGCTCAGAGAAATATCTTTTACCTCAGGTATTTTGCCTTCATCACGACCAGGCTCAGCCATAAACCTCCGTTTTGCTCGATTGAAAAACAGCCTTCGTTGAAATCTGTCGGGGAAATTAGCCAGCCTTAAGCGGCTGTATAAAAATATACTAATAATCAACTCATTCCGAAGAAGACGGCTCCCCCCCATAACTATCCAAGCTTAAAAACCTCTTTCCAAACTAACGCACAGAACAGCTCAACAATTCACTATTTCTTCACATGATAGCAGTACCTCTTCAGAAACTCACATTCCCTTTTACGATTACGAGTATGATTACCGCTTCGCTGATTACGACTACGCGTGGAACAATTCAACAGTTCAACAAATAAACACTTCAACAACTACTTACCTTTTGGGGCGAAACTTTTGCTGGTAATCCGGTGTCACGTCTTCAAGTGCATGAAACTCTCCTGCAGCATATTTCTTTTCAGCCAGCGGGATAAGGGAAGCTGCTGTAAAGAAATCAGCTTTCAAGGCCTCAACGCCCGCGGTCCTGCAAGCATCCTTCAGAGGGTCAATATTCCTTGCAATGACAGTGCACCCGTTTTTTCCTGGTTCAAGAAATGCTATCAAACGATCAGCAGGGGTATAGACAGTCTTTTCAATTTCTTCCAGCCCTTCATCCTTCAAGGTATAATGGGCGTAATAAAATTCTCCTTTCCGTGCAGGAATGACCGGCACCAGACAGGGAGTATCGACATGATTACGGGCGGACTCGGCAAGCGCTTCCATGGTGGATACCGTCACAAGGGGAATGCCGGTTCCGTAAGCTATACCTTTTGCCGTAGCCATACCGATACGCAATGCGGTAAAAGAGCCGGGTCCGGAGGAGAGAGCAAGAAGGTCGATATCACTTATGTTTGTTCCCGCCGAAGCAAGCACCCTCTGAACGAGCGGCACAATCGATTCCGCAGTCCGCTGCCATTCCCAAAGCGTCTCCTCGACAACACCATCAGGAAACCCCGCCGCCGCGCTGATGCATTGATGCGTACACTCTATGGCAAGAATCTTGTGAAAAAAAGTCAAAAGGAAAAAGTCAAAGGTCAAAAAAAAGAGAACGCGGTTCAAAGCTCATCTATCACAATGCGCCGTTCATTTTCTCCAGCGGCCTCAATAAACACTTTTTTGGTGCCAGCGGGAAGCTCGTCGGGAAATTTTTCGCCCCATTCCACAACAGAAATCGCATCACCGTCAATGTACTCCCCAAACCCGAGCCCTTCAAGCTCCAGAGAGGTTTCGATACGGTAAAGATCGAAATGCTGCAGCTTCACAGGCTCACCATTCAACCGCCCCTTGTAGATATTGAAAATCGAGAACGAAGGACTCGTCAACTGGTCATCGCAGTTGAACACCTGCGCGATCCCGCGCATGAACTCGGTTTTTCCTGTCCCCAGATTGCCGCTCAAAGAGACGACATCGCCCGGCTGCAAACCCACGGCAAACTGCCGGGCATATTCACGCGTTTCGTCAACCGAACGGGATAAGTATTCTTTGGTCATAGAAGAAGTCAAGTCAAAAGGCAAAGGGCAAAAGTTAAAAATCTGAAACCATCATATCACCTTTGAGCAAGAGAAAATCTGGCTTGAAGCGATTGATGCAAACTCTTTTCCATAAATTGGCTACTCACTAATA
>JAKSDB010000126.1 GCA_022360415.1 Chlorobiales bacterium | reverse complement strand
TTCTCGAGTCTGTCGAAGAGTAACAGCTCCTTTCTTTTCAACATGGAAACGGAACAGACAATAGTGCCGGAATGTTTTTTATTCCGTAAGCCGAGTCTTTCAATAACAAGACACCTCTACTCTATCTAATGGGCACCTCTAATTAATTGTCATGCGTCCCGATTATATCGGTAGAGAGTCCCGGACAGGTCGGGATCAACGATGCAATTGAAACGCGGAACAAATAAAGAGAGGCGCCCAAAAGAAAGGAGCGCACATCATGCCCACACCCGCACCGCTCAGTCATGAAGATATTTACACGCACTGCAACCCGGACAGCTTTTCCTTCGCAAGTACCCAGGACCTCGACGGCCGGATAAAAATCTCCGGCCAGGAACGGGCCCGGGAAGCGATCCGGTTCGGCGTGGGCATGAAACACAACGGGTTCAATATTTTCGCTCTCGGGCCCGCCGGCACAGGAAAACAAACCACTCTCGAACAGTATCTCCGGGACACAGCTTCCGGAGAAGCCGTCCCGGAAGACTGGTGCTACGTGTACAATTTTGAAAATATGCGCCAGCCCCGTGCCATCAGCATGCCGGCAGGCAAGGCCTGCGCCTTCCGCCACGACATGGAAAGCCTGGTCGAAGGACTGCTGACGGTCATTCCCGGCGCTTTCAGCAGCGAAGAGTACCAGGAACAGGAAAAAAACATCAAGGAGCAGCTCAACGAAAAGCAGGCTTCGGAAATTGAAGCCCTTGAAAAAAAAGCCGCCGAAAAAAACATCGCTCTTATCAGGACCCCGTCCGGATTTGCATTTGCTCCGGTTAAAAAAGGTGAAGTGCTCAATGCCGAGCAGTTCATGCGCCTCAAACCCGAAGAAAAGGAAATCATCGAAAAGGAAATCAGCTCACTCAAGGAGTCGATGCAGTCCATCATGATGCAGATTCCCAAATGGCAGCGCGAAACCCAGGAAAAACTGAAGGATCTCAATCAGGAGGTGGCTGCTTTTGCAGTCAAACCCCTTTTCACCGAACTGAAAACAACATACCGGGATCACAAGGAAATCACACACTATATCGAGGAAGTCGAAAAGGACGTTGTCGAACATTTCGATCAGTTCTTTGAAAAGGAACCAGCGTCACCGCAAATGCTCTTTATGCCCGGGCAGGGAAAAAACACCGGAAACAGACGCTTTAACCATTACCGGGTCAACGTCGTTATCGATAACAGCAAGACCGAAGGGGCTCCTGTTATCTACGAAGACAAACCTTCCATCCAGAACCTTGTCGGGGACATAGAGCATCAGGCCCAGATGGGAGCCCTTGTCACCGATTTTACCCTGATCAAGCCGGGAGCACTTCACCGGGCAAACGGCGGCTACCTGCTGCTGGACGCAAGGCGCCTTCTGCTTGAACCGCTGGCATACGAAGCGCTGAAAAAAGCCATCAGAACTCGCCAGATCCGTATCGAGTCCCTTGCCCAGCTTTATGGCATGGCAAGCACTGTTTCTCTTGATCCGCAACCGGTTCCGCTTCAGACGAAAATCATTCTTCTTGGTGAACGAAGGCTCTACTATCTTCTCAGCGCTCATGATCCGGATTTTAACGAGCTTTTCAAAGTTGCTGCCGATTTTGACGACGAAATGGAAAGGAATCAGGACAGCCACCTCTCCTACGCCGGCTTTATAAGCTCGATTGTCAATAACGAGAAACTTAAACATCTCGACAGACATGCCGTAGCCCGCATTATCGAATACGGTTCGAGACTGTCGGGTGATTCCGGCAAGCTTTCCACACACATCCAGAGCATCACCGATCTTGTCAATGAATCAAACTATTACGCGACGGAAAACAACCATGACCTGATTACCCGTGAAGACGTCCAGCAGGCAATCGACGCGAGAAGATACCGGGCCGGACGCATTCCGGGAAAAATACAGGAAGCTATTCTTGAAAAAACCATCCTCATTGACACGGAATCGGAAAAAGTCGGCCAGATCAACGGGCTGTCGGTCTATATGCTCGGCAACCAGAGTTTTGGAAAACCAAGCCGCATAACAACAAGAATCAAGATGGGCAAAGGTGAAGTCATCGACATTGAACGGGAAGTTGAAATGGGCGGGCCGATCCATTCGAAAGGGGTGATGATTCTCTCAGGTTTTCTTGGCGGCAGATTCGGGGAGGAGCAGCCGCTATCGCTCTCGGCAACCCTTGTTTTTGAACAGTCCTACGGTGGTGTCGAAGGTGACAGCGCCTCTTCGGCAGAGCTGTATGCCCTGCTTTCCGCCATTTCGGAAAAGCCGATCAGGCAGTGCTATGCAGTAACCGGATCTGTCAACCAGTATGGAGAGATACAAGCCATCGGTGGGGTAAATGAAAAAATCGAAGGTTTTTTCGACCTCTGCATAGAAAGGGGCCTGACAGGAAAACAGGGGGTGCTGATCCCGGCTTCCAACATAAAAAACCTTATGCTCCGCGACGATGTCGTTGCGGCCGTCAAGGAACACCGGTTTTTTATTTATCCCGTCACCCATATCGATGAGGGAATAGAGATCCTGACAGGAATTCCTGCGGGAGAAAAGCTTGAGGACGGCAGTTACCCGGACAACTCGATCAACGGCCTTGCAGTTCAAAAACTCAAATTGCTTGCCCGGAAGCAGAAAAAACAATCCGAAAACACGAACAACAACAACCCGGAGGAATCATGACCGGGCTTTCCAAAAGCGTTACCATAAAAAGAATTGCCGTGGCGATCGACTGTTCCCCGCACAGTCGTGCATCGTTGTCCGCGGCTGCTGAAATAGCGGGAATTCTCCAGGCCGAGCTGCTCGGTATATTTGTGGAGGACATTAACCTGATCCGAATGGCCGAGCTGCCGTTTTCCCAGGAAATACACCTTCACACCGCACGCAGCGAACCTCTTGACTCTCCGAAGCTCGAACGCATGCTGAAACAGCAGGCGAATGAAGCCTATGAGCTTTTCATGCAAACCGCCAAACGTTTCGGCATTCCCCATACATTCAGAAAGCTTCGCGGCCTGGTTCCGGCTGAAGTATTGGCGGCCGCTGTTGAAGCCGATCTCCTTGCCATGGGCAGATCAGGAAAAACACCTGTCTGCCGCAGAGGACTCGGCTCAACCGCCAGAAAGGCCATCAGGGAAGCCAAAGCCAGTATATTGCTCGCAAGGTCGGGTTTTCGTTCCTCAAGCCCCTTGCTTGTCATCTACGACGGGTCACCCGGTGCAAAACACGCGCTCGAAACAGCACTTGGTCTTGCGCGCGGGGAAACCATGCTGCATGTTTTCCTTGTCGCCGACAATGTTCAGAAAAACGCAATGCTGCGAAAGGAAGCTGAAATGATTATCGGCGGAAGGATTTTTGAAAAAGAGTTCCATATCATTCCATGGACAGACAGCGGCATGATTGCCCGGTGCATACATATGACGGAACCGGGGCTTCTCGTTCTGAGTGACAGCATGGAAGTCATCAGTTCCGACATACTGTACAGGCTGATCGATGCAACCGATTATCCCGTGCTTCTGGTCAAACGTTCACTGTAGCGGCCCGTAACACCAAGAAGCTTTCGAACCTGATCCAAAGCCTAACGGTAGCGCCAATGACCGGGCACCCATCGGCCGTAATGCGCCCTGTGGCCGGGAATCCAGTAAGCCCCCCTTCTCGGAGGATAAAGTTTCTTCCAGTGACCGGGAATCCATCGACCGTAACGGTTATAATGGCCGGGCACCCAGGCCATTCTGTGCCTTGGAGGCCCTACGTATTTCCAGTGGCCGGGGATCAGAATGCCGCCGGGAGCTTTGTGGGGAGCAATCCATATAAAGTCATACCCCGGTCTGACCGGGTGTTGCACAACACATGATTGAAGTGGAAAAACCGCGACAAAACCTGCAATCAACAACAGAATCCTTATCGACTTTTTCATACACACCTCTCCTCATACCCAAACCATAAAAAGAATACCATCTGACGCTTTAAAAGTAAGGAAAAAACAGAGACCTGAAAAAGAAACCCTTCAGTACCCCAGAGCCAGATGCGCGATTAAAATCGCTGCGGAAACAGCAGCGTTCAGCGACTCGACGCCCTCTTCACCCCTGCCGCGGGGAATGGCGACGAGCCGGTCCGCCATGCCGGTCAGCTCTTTGCTGACTCCGTTCGCCTCATTGCCGATGACCAGAACAATCCTTTCAGGCCATGCGTCGCGTAAACGAAAATCCTCGCCCCGCAGTGACGAGCAGAAGATTGTGAAACCCCTTTTACGCATCTTTTCAAGCTCCTGTTGAAGATTGTCGACCCCATAGTGGTTCACACAGTAAATACTTCCCGCACCGGCCCTTATCGCTTTCGGATTGTACCTGTCGGCAGTACCCGGCCCACAGACCATGGCAGAAACCCCGAACCACGCTGCGGTTCTCACGATCGTCCCGGTGTTTCCGGGATCCTGAACATCATCGAGAGCAATCACCAATGATTTTTCCCGCCCATCAAAAAAGGCAGCTTCGGATTGCTGCCTGAAAATCCCGACAATTCCCTGCGAAGTGGATGTCCCGGAAAGACGATGCCCCTCGTCAGGGTCGATCAGGAAAATTTTTTCACGCAGGTGTTTCCGGTGCGGAATGTTTTGCAGTTGACCCGGCTCGACAAACAATGCCGTAAGAAAGCTCTCGTCCGGCATATGATCGAGCAGTTCCGTAACGGTCCGCAGCCCTTCGGCGAGAAAAAGCCCCTCTCTGTCCCGGTACTTTTTCATCTGAAGTTTTGCGAAGCGTTTTATCTGGCCCTTGCCCGTCCGCCGGTATGAAATATCTGTCATTTCTTTTTGAGAGATTTTTTGAAATGATCGATAACGTCGCGGGGCTTGTGTGAGAACTCACCGGGCGGCGGCGCCATCCTGCCCCCGATATCATCCATGTTGATATCGAGATAACAGGCTGGATTGTCACCTTTGTTTTCAGGCTTCTTTCCTGTGAAGGTCTGTTCCATATACTCTTCCATCTCCTCGTGGTCAAGCCGGGCTCTCAGCCCGGCCCTGCCGCCTGCCGCTCTGATAAGGGCTTCTCTAACAGGCTGAAGCAGGGTCTCCCTTTCGACCCCCTGCATATCCAGGGCATATTGCAGGCGTTTGAACGCGACCGCGTCCATGGCTTCAACTTTTTGCACCATCTGCTCGTACCCGCCGAAGCTTTCCGCAAGGCTTCGAAGCTTCGGGTCGATGTTTTCGAAAGGATCACGACGGGGTTCAGAGGCAACCGGGCGGGAAAATGATTCGACATCTTCAGGGGAAACAGCCTCCTGCGCCTGCTTCCGCCCCCTGTTTTTTTTCCGTCTGCCGGGCAGAAACTCTTCGTCCACTTCATAACCGTCGAGGAGCTTGCGCACTTTCTCGTCTTTCATCGCGCGCGCGCGCCGGGTGGAAACGGATTCTATTTCAGGACGTTTGCCTTTCAGCAGGGTAATGCCGAATACAACCCCGAGAGAAGCGAGAAAAACGACAAACGGCAGAAAAACAAGTTCAAAACGAATACCATACAGTACAACGATGACGACCTCGGAAACAACCAGCAGAACCGACAGACCTATAATAATTCTCGCAAGCAGACGTTCACTCATAGTACAAGCTTGACCTCGATGGATTAACGCAACAGACAACAGCCCTCCGGCTTTACCATAACAGTCTACACATTTCCTGATAATTTTTATACACTATTGTCATACGGGAATAAAGACAACGATACCACGATGACCAGAGCGCGCAGACTCGAGCTCATTTCCCCTGCAGGTGACCGCACATCCCTGCTTGCCGCACTCCAGGCGGGAGCGGACGCCGTCTACTTCGGCGCCGAGGGATACAACATGCGCGCTGCAAGCCGAAACTTCACGATCGGGGATTTTGCCGATATCGCCGGCCTTTGCGGCAAGCATGAAGCAAAGGCGTATCTGGCGCTGAATACCGTGGTATACGATGAAGAAACCCGGGAAATCGCGGAAACGGTACAGGCAGCAAAATCTGCCGGTCTCGACGCCGTGATCTGCTGGGACCTGTCGGTCATTGAAGCGTGCCGGGAAGCCGGAATGCCGTTTCATGTTTCAACCCAGGCATCGGTCAGCAATTACAGGGCGGTCCGGTTTTACGCGTCCCTTGGCGCACGGATGATTGTAACGGCCCGCGAGCTTACGCTTGAACAGGTTCGCGGTATAACGGACAGCATCCGCACCGACGGGCTCGATGTCGCCATCGAGTGCTTTGTGCACGGGGCCATGTGCATGGCGGTATCGGGGAGATGTTTTCTTTCACAGGATATTTTCGGACGTTCGGCCAACCGGGGGGAATGCATGCAGCCGTGCAGACGCAGTTACATCATTCTCGATGCCGAAGACGACCATGAGATGGAGCTGGGAACCGATACTGTCATGAGCCCGAAAGACCTGTGCACCATCAGTTTTATCGACAAGCTTGTCGAGGCGGGCATTACCGGGTTTAAAATAGAAGGCAGAAACAGAAGTCCCGAGTATGTGCACACAACCACTGCATGTTACCGGAAGGCACTCGATTATGCTGCCGAAAATGGCCATGAAAAAGATTTCGGGAAGGATTTCGAGGCGCTGACGAACGACCTGACAAACGAACTGGCAAAGGTCTATAACCGTGGCTTTTCAAAAGGATTTTATTTCGGGCAACCTGTCGATGCGTGGACAAGACAGTACGGCTCCCGCGCTTCTGAAAAAAAGGTCTACGCCGGAACCGTTCGTAAATACTACCCCAGGGCAGGCGTTGCCGAAGTGCTTGTTCATACCAGAGGAATACACAAAAACGAAAAGCTGTCTATACAGGGCTCCACTACAGGGCTTGTCATCCTGACCGCTGAATCGATGCGGGTAGACGACCGGCCCTCGGATTACGCCCTGAAAGGTGATATCCTCACCCTTTCCTGTCCGGAGAAAGTCCGCAAAAACGATAAAGTCTACGTGCTGGAACCCCTCCAATAGCCTGTTTTCAGCCTTTTTCGTGCATTTTCCATCATGCTTCCGTAACTTTCTCCATGTACAGTGTGCACGATCTTCCCGCAATAAAACGAGGAGACTCCCTTGACAAGACGACAATCGTTGTATTCCGTCGGCCTTTGTATTTTGCTTGCCGTCTCCCTGGCCGGGTGCACCAAGAGCGGCGGGGATGAGAAAAGCAATCCTGTCGGACCGACCCCACCCGATCCCGCAGCGTCCGATATAACGGTCATGATTTTTCTCGATGCCGATAACAATCTTGACCTGTATGCAGGCCTTGACATGCAGGAAATGGTCGATGGAATGAAAAATGCCGGCGCCCAGGCTACATCTGCAATCAACCTCATTGTCCTGTACGACAGCCCCGGCAGCTCGGGCACGGTAATCTACAGGATCACCTCGTCAGGCAGGACCACCCTTGAGAACCTTGTCGAGCAGAATATGGGAGACCCCCAGACGCTGATTGATTTTATCCAGTATTGCAGGGACAGCTATCCTGCCGACCGCTATGCCCTTGTTATCTGGAACCATGGTGAAGGCGCGAGAATCGCCGCACCCCAGGCTGACTCGAAAGCGATCAGCTTCGACGCGACAAGTGATGACGCCTTGCTTCTGAACGAGCTGCAGCAGGCACTGAGCTACCACTTCAATCCCGCCGAGCAGCTGGGCCTTATCGGTTTTGACGCTTGCCTCATGGGCACGATCGAGGTAGCCTATGAAATGAGATATCTTGCTCGGACAATGGTCGGCTCCATGCACAAGGAACAGCCCTTTGGATGGGATTATGAAAGGATCTTCGAAGACAGTGCAAAAATCCTCGCAGGCAGCAGGAGCTTCGCCGAACACATTGTCGATACCTACAGGGAATGGGTAAACGCGAACTACAGCGGCAACGGCCAGACCATGTCCGCCATCGACCTGACGCAGATCGAGGCGCTCAGGACGGAAGTGGACAATCTTGCAACCATCATGCAGAACAACCTTGCCGCGTCGGGTGACAACTGGTATGCCGCCGAACAGGCACGAGCCATGACCGAGCGGTACTACATCGACAACGACATCAACTTTCTCAAATCATCAACCTATATCGACCTTGGCGACTTTTGCAGGGTACTCATGGACAACAGTCCCGGAACCTTTACTGTCAATGCCGCGACAGCAGCACAGTCGGTCAGGACTGCCCTTGGTAACGCCGTCATCAAGGCGTTCGGCGACAGCGGTTCGGATATGACACTCGAAACAACCGCCTATTTCGGAACAGGCAGCACCGTCCGGCGGGGGCTTTCGATTTTCTTCCAGCAGCCCCCCTACAGCGGCAGCTATAACTATGATTTCGCCAACTGGAGGGCGAACTATACCGCCTACAACGGATGGTACACCGGACAGGTTTTCAATGAAGGGTCGTGGGGAACCGGCGGACAGCTCGATTTCTGCCGCGACTCGACGTGGAAATCTTTTATGGATTACGTGTTCGGCTCGAATCATTAAGGCGCTGCCTTTGCTGACGCTTTTCCATAAAAGCCTCTTCCCTGCGGTCTGTCGCATATCCTGATTATCCCGTTTGCCGCTTCTTGGAAGCCCGGGTTTTCCAGGAAGCGGGGCTCGCGCATGGTCTTGCAGGTAAGCGGTAATTCTTTCCGCAGTGGAAACTCCCATTGTCAACTTTCTGTTACAGAGCATTGTTAGCTTTTGAAGTGAACTTTTTTCATGTACATTGCTCACAGTTGAAAACACCCTTGAACCGGAGCCTTACCGATGAT
>JAKSDB010000362.1 GCA_022360415.1 Chlorobiales bacterium | reverse complement strand
GTAAACGGTACCGTTGTCCCTTTTCTTGCCATGAAAAAGCGGGGAAAAGGCAAGATTTTCAACATGGAAGGGCTCGGGAGCGACGGCTTTATCCTGGACGGCATGTCAGTGTACGGAACGTCGAAAAATGCTTTGCGCTATTTCACCCGGGCATTTGCCAGTGAAGCAGGTGAATCGCCTGTACAGGTCGGTACACTGAGCCCCGGCATGGTCATGACCGATCTGCTGCTCGAGACGCTCCGGGACGATTCACCTGAAGCGAGGAAAAAAAGAAAGTTTTACAATATCATGGCGGACGATGTCGATACCGTTACGGCCTTTCTCTGTGAGAGAATGCTCGCTTCCGATGCCCGTTCTCCGAGAATCGAGTGGCTGACAAGGCCGAAGATTCTTTCCCGGATGTTGCTTGCACCGTTCAGGAAAAGGGACTTTTTCAAGTGAAGGATTTATTGTCGTGAGTCCCGATAGAATCAGGAGAATGTCCCGACAGGTCGGGACAACGAAGTGATTATGGTGCGCAACAAAGAAAGGGCACCTCAATTTATTGTCATGAGCGTTTCAAGTGCAAGGCGAACGGAGCCGGAGAAACCGGAGTGTACACGGAGTACATGAGGATTTCGAGCACCGCTCAATGATGCAATTGAAGCGTGGAATAGATAAAGAGAGGTGCCTTAGAGAGGCAGACCATACTCCTGAATGATCGACCGCACGTGCCGGGGAACAAGCACCGTAAGCTGTTCGGGGTACCTGTATTTTATGTAATAGTAGTGCCTGATAAGATGGAAGTCGACCGAGTAGTGCGCGAAGCCTATGCCTTTCGGGCCGGACCTGCTGAGCATCCAGGAAAGGATGTGACCGATCAAGAGTGGAATTTTTCTGTCCGGTGAGTACGCTGCTTTCTGTTCTTTCATGCTTTCGATAATCTGGCCGGTATTTTTCTCGATAAACTTTTTGCACTCCCACTCTCCTTCTTCCCGATAGCGCTCGAGCTCATCATTCACAAAATCGAGCAGCTGCTGCCCTTTTTTTGTCCTGACCAGCACCCATTGACGGTTCTGGTCGGGGAGGAGCCTGGCGGCAAGGTAGCCGACGGTAATGTCCGAGAGGCTGTTGAGGTAATCAAAACAACCCATGCAGGCTACAGGGAATATTTCAGGGTTCGACAGCTCCTCGGGCAGGCTGAAAAAGGGGATTTTTTCAGTTCTGCCGCTGGTGTGACGGATGTGTATGCGAAAATCCTGCATGAATTCCATATGACATGCTGTGCCGGGCGATCTTGACATTCTTTCGAGAATCCAGTTGAACCTGTTTCGCTGAACATTATCGACGCAGGGGATGCCAATGGTATAGATATCCATATCCTCGAGATAGGCAAACCTTTCCCGGAAGTCCCTGAGAATGTGAATATGGCAGGCGGCCCCGATTACAAGAATGCTTTTCAGCTTTTTCCGAACCGCAGTTTCGAGTGAGCGGAGGACGGGAGAAAGTACCGGTTTGTTCCCTCTTGACGCATCGATATCCTCGGTTGTCATGGCCAGTACCGGTCGAGAAAAAAAATGGTTATCCTCGCTGCGGTGAAGAGTGACAACCCCATCTACCAGGCCGCTTTCAAACGCCTTGCGTGCCATAGCGGTGACAATCCCGCTCCACTGGGCACCGGGCAGCGGTTTTTCAAGCTGTGCAGTAAACCGCTCCAACGTTATCCCGAAGCGCATTTCTTCCGGGTTATCGGGTTTTCTTTCCCTGCCGAAGAGTTTTTTCTCTCTTTTTCCCAGCCATCCGTTTTTAAAGACGCAGCTCCGGATACTTTCATGCATCGGCCACTCCTGTATTGAGCAAAGGCCGCATGAGCTGCAAATGCCTTTCTCGATAGTGCCGGTTTTGTTTTCAGGCATGTTTTACGCAGAGATAGTTTGTTTGATGAATGAGATCGGAAAGAGAAAAAGTATGAAGAAAAAGTTTTTTCGAAAAGAACGCAAGGTTTACAGAAAAAGATCGTCCTATATAATGAAAGTGCTTGAGTAGGAACAGGTGCTTTTACTATCCAGTTAGGTTAGTGTTGCTGCTTGAAATGTTCTGCAACAGATCGGTGTTTCGATGAAGAGGTTACGTACGTGTTGATATGCTTTGATAACGTGATCCATGTTTTCTGGTGTTTTCTGATCTGTTGTTGAACCCGGTGAAAGAGGCGTGAAAGCGCCTCTATAGCTGGTTATACCCTTCCTTTGTTCCCTTATACTTTTTCTTTTCGTTCTATTCGGAATACCGCCGGGCAAGGTCGTTTTGTTTTTTACGAAAAACAAAACCCTCCCCATGAACGAGAGGGCTTGCATCTGAAAGGTATGCATTGCGGGATGATTAACCTGCAAGCGCTTCGTTGACTTTCTGCGCAGCGTCCCGAAGTCCGTTTGCGGCGATGAGGTTGAGGCCGGATTCGTCAAGCATTTTCTGAGCGACCTCGGCGTTGGTTCCTTCAAGCCGCACGATGACCGGAAGATTCAGTCCCACCTTTTGGGCAGCCTCAATAACCCCTCCGGCAACACGGTCGCAACGGACGATTCCGCCGAAGATGTTGACAAGAATGGCCTTGACGTTTTTGTCGCTCATGATGATTTTAAAGCCCTCTTTCACTGTTTCCGGGCTGGCACCGCCACCGACATCGAGGAAGTTTGCTGGTTTGCCGCCTGCGAGCTGGATCATGTCCATCGTTGCCATCGCAAGGCCCGCACCATTGACCATACAGCCGACATTGCCGTCAAGCCTTACGTAATTCAGGTTCGATTTTGACGCCTCCACTTCAAACGGATCTTCTTCACCGGTATCCCTGAGCTCAAGGAAGTCCTTGTGGCGGAAAAGGGCGTTGGAGTCAAAATTGATCTTCGCGTCGAGAGCAAGGACACGGCCTTCCTTGGTGACAACGAGAGGGTTGATTTCGGCAAGTGAGGCATCGACAGAAGTGTAGGCGTTGTACAGGGCGGTAATGAACCGCACGGCGTTTTTGAAGTTGTCTCCTTCGAGCCCCAGGAAAAACGCGGCTTGACGCGCCTGGAATCCCTGTATGCCGTGGAGAGGGTGAATCTGGATTTTCAGCAGTTTTTCAGGGGTTTCTTCCGCAACTTTTTCGATTTCCATACCGCCTTCAGTGGAAACCATCAGCACATTGTTTGAGGTGGCGCGATCGAGGGTGATGCCGACGTAGAATTCCTTTTCAATGTTCATGCCTTCTTCGACCAGAAGACGTTTGACCTCTTTTCCCTCCGGGCCGGTCTGGTGCGTTACCAGTGTCGCTCCGAGCATCCGACGTGAAATTTCATGCGCTTCTTCCGGGGACTTTGCGAGTTTTACGCCGCCTGCCTTTCCACGTCCTCCGGCATGAATCTGGGCCTTGACAACAACCACGCTGCTTTCCTGCTCTTCAAACAACTGTTCGGCTGCCTGCCGCGCCTCATCGGAGGAAAAAGCGACAAAGCCCTTGGGTACGGAAACCCCGAACTTGCGTAGGATGTCCTTGCCCTGATATTCGTGAATATTCATGGTATTGGGTATTTATTAAATAACGCTACAGGATAGCTGCTTCTGAAAATTGGTAAACAAAAAGCTTATTATAGCAAAAATTGACGGTTAGATAAAATCAAAACAGATGGACCTTTCATATTACATGGAGCCTGCCTTTCGTGAAGCAATCAAGGCATATGAGAAAAAAGAGGTGCCTGTCGGCGCGGTAGTTTTTGATGCGAGCGGTCATGTGGTCGGCAAGGGGCATAACCAGGTTGAAGAATTGACGGATGCGACTGCTCACGCCGAGATGATAGCACTGACAGCGGCAATGGCTACTCTCAGGAGCAAATATCTCGATGACTGTACGCTTGCGGTCACGCTTGAGCCGTGTCCGATGTGCGCGGGGGCGATCGTCAGTGCAAAGGTAGGCAGGCTGATTTTCGGGGCTTACGACCCCAAAATGGGGGCGTGCGGGACAGTTATGAATATCACGGCCTCTCGCGATCTCAACCACCGTCCTGAAGTTTATGGTGGCGTTCTTGAACACAAGGCACAAAGTCTGTTGCAGGAGTTTTTCCGGGGCCTGCGTAAGTAAAGTCAAAAGGGGAAAGTCAAAAGAGCTGTCAGGGGAGAGGTGCTCTTTGCCGGCTGCGGGGATTACGGTTTTCCCTTCTCCGACTCAACGTTTTCCCTGATGATGTTTTTCAGCGACTGCGCCAGATGGGAGACAATGTCCTGGGCGAGACCGCTGCTGCCCGAGCTCGGAGTCTGCACGTTGTCGAGACTTTCCATGCCTGCTTTTTTTACGGCATTGCTGATCGTTTTCGAAAGGATCGGATTGCACTCCTTGACCACCTCCTTGAGCATGAACGATGCTTCGAACTGGCTCTGGCGCACTATTTCGGCTTTGTCTTCCTCGGAAAGCGACTGGCAGTAATGCGTGCTGATAATACCCGTAAGGCATGTCAGATAGGTATTTGTAGACCCGGCAAGAAAGAAGTTCATAAAAAAAGGTGTCAGCAGATTCCCTCCCGGCAGCAGCGTGGCAAGCGTGTTGCTGAACGAGGACTGGATAATGGGTTTGATGTGTGAGGGAAGCTCGTCTTTCTGAAAATCGGACAATGGGAGCGATTCATAGGTGAAACGGTAAAGATCGAGAATGTCCCTGCCGTAATGGCCGCGGCGATGCAGTTTATAGATCCTCCATACGAGTTTCACGTTGTTCATCAAAGATGTTGTTGTGCCGTAAGAAGTGTTCTGGGCGAATGCGCCTATGAAAAAGTTTTTTGTGGCCGCTTCCTTCGTAATATTCATTGCATCGGTTTCGAGAAGCTTGTGATTGGATAGAAGCCATCTCTGGTCCCTCTTTGCCGTGAGGGGTTCGGGATGCGCGGGGTGAGTCGGCTGAAGCCTTGCGAGATGCTGCATGTAGGCGTCGTACGATGGTGATGATTCATTATCCGGAAAGGTCGGCCCGGAAGGGGAGCGCCACAGAGCAATGATGGAAAAAAGAAAAGCGCAGAAAATCCCTGTTCCCGCTCCAAACACAACATAGCCGACAACAGGATGCAGATTGCCGACAAGCGAAGCGAAAAAGTAAAGCTGATTGAAAAGAAACATCAGCAGCAGCGACAGAAAAAAAATAAAAGCTGTCACCCACAGGAATCTCAGCTTTCTTTTCATAACTAACCGAACAGGTTGAAAAGTCATGCTACATTATAGAGGTAACCTTTTTAATGTAACAGTTCTTTTATAAATAACATGCGTTGGGGAATAGAGGGCTCCGTGCCCTGTGCTGCGCAATTGTTGGAAAGAAGCCGTGATTGAGAAGTCTGGAAGCCGGAAACGAGAGACAAGAGGACCGGGGCGTGAAGGAGTGAAAATTTTTTTGCCTTTTTACTTTTGAATTTTGACATGTTGAGCAACGTTGCTCAACAATCAGCTGTTGACTCTCTCTTCAGGGGATGGCTTCTGTATGTGGTGATCTTCACTGAACCGGTAGTCCAGGAAAATGTCTTCTGCCGCAGGTAATTGCCAGCTTCCCTCGGCCATTTTGTTTGTCGTCTCTTTCAGGCGCCAGGCAGTGTCGCCGCAGGTCCAGCAGTCGTATTTCGCCATGCCCGTACACAGACAGGTCTGGTCTGTGATCTCCATGCGCCGGCCTTTCTTGCCTGCTTCAAGGGCTCTGTAGAAGGATTCTATGTAGCCGCACCTGCCTTTATTGTCGAGCAGATAGCCGAACCCCTCACAGTTGGGTTTTATTGCATAGTTCAATACCGGAGACGACCTGAGCATTCTCATCGGGTAACCGGTGGGAGAGACGGTGTTGACGACGATGTCACCCTTTTCGGTGTTGATATAACGCTGCTTGACATCGTAAGGAAGGCCCGATTCTTTCGTGATGGTGAACCGTGTAGCAACCTGAACCGCCGAGGCGCCTGTTTCGAGAAACTTGACTGCATCAGTGCCGGTAAAGATTCCGCCGGCAGGTATGACGGGAATGGTAAGGTCTTCGCTTTTGAGAAAATCAAGCACCTCTTTTACGATGGTATACAGGTTGTATGATTTCCAGTCTTCAGGTCCGAAACCGAGATGACCTCCTGCCAGAGGACCTTCTACTATGATGTAATCGGGTATGCGCCGGAGTTTGATCGCACGTTTCAGAAAGATATTCAGCGCGCGCAAGGAGGAAATGATGATGCCGATCTTCACGTCGTGGAATCTCGGGTGGTCCTTGATAAGATCGAGAGTGCGCAGATTAAGTCCCGCCGCAAGCGTAAGGCCGTCTATCCCGGCATCCATCGCGGCAGACAGCCTTGTCTGAAGGGTTTCACTGGAGTCCCGCATGGTCAGCTTTTCCATGCAGTTCATGAAAATGGCGCCATTACCGCTTTTTTGGGAAACGGTGTGCTCTACATACATTTTCTGTGCTTCTGCAAGTTCGCCGAGATCGAAATGAACGTCGAATTTGTCCCGGTTGCCGGCGTTGTAACTGTATTTTTTTCGTTTACGGGTGGTATATGATGTGCTGAACAGCTGATCGCAGACATGGCAGACTTCGGCATCGGAAATATGACCGATTCCACCCAGCCTTTCGGCGGCGAGAGCAAGCTCGGTGGTCGATATGTTGACTCCCATTCCGCCTACTACGATTGGGATATATTCCTTTTTGCCAAGTTGCAGTCTGAAATTGTCTACCTTCATGTTGCGTTGTCAGAATCTTTGGCCGGCTTTTTTGTCGGTCGTGTAAAGCTTGATGAAAAAACGGGTCTTTGGAGCCAAAAGAACAAAAGATAGGATATTTCATCATATAAAACCATAAGCACTTTTTATAATCAAGGGCTTTTTGCTTTCTCGAATGGTGATTTATCCGCTACCGGGAAGGGGGGAATGTTTGAGAAAAGTATCCAGGATTATTACATTGGCATGACTTGGCAAAGCAGGGTGAAAAAGCCCTGTGCTTCAATAAAATCAATGGCTTTTGAAGGAGGAGAGACGCATGATCAAGCTGGTACTGCTGCGGCATGGTGAGAGCCGGTGGAACAGGGAAAACCGTTTCACGGGCTGGTATGATGTTGATTTGAGCGGCAAGGGCGAAAAGGAATCCAGAGACGCCGGTGAGCTTCTGAAGCAGGAGGGTTTTGTTTTCGATATTGCTTACACGTCGGTTCTCAAAAGGGCAATCCGTACTTTATGGAACGTTCTTGACGGGATGGACCTCATGTGGATCCCGGTCATCAAGAACTGGCGCCTTAATGAGCGTCATTACGGAGCTCTTCAGGGGATGAACAAGGCTGAGACCGCACAGCAGCACGGTGAAGAGCAGGTGCTTGTCTGGCGCAGAAGCTATGACACGCCGCCTCCTCCGCTTGAAAAAACCGACCCCCGGTTTCCAGGCAACGATCCCCGTTATGCTTCTCTTGTCTCTGATGAAGTTCCCGTAACAGAGTGTCTGAAAGATACCGTTGTGCGTTTTCTGCCGTTCTGGCATGGCGAAATCGCTCCGCAAATCAAGGCAGGTAAAAAAGTTATCATAGCTGCTCACGGCAATTCTCTCCGTGCGCTGGTCAAATACCTCGACAACATTTCAGATGAGGATATTGTAGGATTGAACATTCCGACCGGTGTTCCCCTTGTCTACGAGCTGGACGAAGAGCTGAAGCCGTTGAAAAGCTACTATCTGGGCGATCAGGAGGCGCTGCAGAAAGCGATCGACACAGTAGCCAACCAGGGCAAGGCGTAACCGGCGGCACTGCGACGCTTCAGGGATATTTTTTGAAAAAGTTTATATTCCCCACTTCAAAATCGACAGCGCTTTTTTAGCAATAAATCAGACAAGAAGTACCTGGAAATATGAAAGCAAACCAAGCAGCAGGGCTCTATGACCCTCGTTTTGAACATGATGCGTGTGGAGTGGGTTTCGTAGCCAATATAAAAGGTGTACGATCTCATGAAATAGTGCAGCAGGGCCTTAAGGTGCTTGAGAAAATGAAGCATCGGGGTGCTTGCGGATGTGAAAAAAATACCGGGGACGGTTCGGGTATTCTTTTACAGGTTCCCGACAGGTTTTTGAGAAAAGTTTGCGAGGAAAGGGGTATCGAGCTGCCCGCGAGAGGTGACTATGCGGTTGGAATGGCTTACATGCCGCCGGATATCTCGCAGCGGAGAGCTATCGAGGATATATGCCGGCAGATGGTACAGGCCGAAGGGCAGAAGTTTCTCGGTTTCAGAAAAGTTCCTACCTGCAATGATTCACTGGGAAAAACAGCGAAATTGCAGGAGCCGGTAGTCAAAATGTTTTTTGTCGGCAAAGGAAAGGGCATTACCTCCGACGAAGAGTTTGGAAGAAAACTCTATGTTATTCGCCGTCGGATCACCAAGAGGGTAAAATATACCGCCGGGCTTCTCGGCAGCAACTATTTTTATATAAGCAGCCTTTCTCACCGTACAATAGTGTACAAGGGGATGCTGCTCCCGGAGCAGGTATCGCTTTTTTATCCCGAGCTTACCGACACGAATGTGGAAAGCGCCATTGCCATGGTGCATTCAAGATTCAGCACGAACACCTTCCCGAGCTGGGATAGAGCCCATCCCTACCGTTTTCTGAGCCATAACGGGGAAATCAATACGCTGCGGGGCAACATCAACTGGATGAAGGCCAGGGAAAAGATGTTTGAATCCGGACTGTTCGGCAGCAGTATAGAGCACATCAAGCCGGTTATCATGGAGGACGGGAGCGATTCCGCGATCATGGACAATATCTTCGAGCTGCTGGTGCTCAGTGGCCGTTCACTTGCCCATGCGGCAATGATGCTGATCCCTGAGCCATGGAACGGCAGCTGCGATATGGATGAAGAAAAACGGGCATTTTATGAGTACCACAGCTGCCTGATGGAGCCCTGGGACGGACCTGCTTCCGTTGCGTTTACCGACGGGGTTCAAATCGGGGCGATTCTCGACCGTAACGGTTTGCGACCTTCCCGCTACTACATAACGAAGGATAACCTTGTTGTAATGGCATCCGAGGCAGGGGTGCTTGACATCGAGCCTGAAAGGATTCTCAGAAAAGACCGCCTGCAGCCGGGCAGAATGTTTCTTGTCGATACAGCCCAGGGCCGCATTATATCCGACGAGGAAATCAAGGAAACGGCTGCCAGGGAAAAGCCTTATGCGAAATGGCTGAAAAAACACCTGCTGGAGCTTGAATCCCTTTCCGGCGATGAAGCTGATAAGCAGGACGAAGAAACGCCGGTGCTTACGGCCCGCCAAAAGCTTTACGGATATACCGAGGAGGATATTGCGCTGCATCTCCTACCGATGGCAACCAATGGTGTTGAGAAAGTAGGGTCGATGGGGCACGATGTACCGCTTGCCGCGCTCTCGAACAGGCCAAGGCTTCTCTATGACTACTTCAAGCAGCTTTTCGCGCAGGTAACCAACCCTCCGATCGATTCGATCAGGGAGGAGATCATTACCTCGACCATGGTTATACTTGGTACGGAGGGAAATCTGCTCGAACCTGACGAGAAGAACTGCCACAGGCTCAAGATCAATCGTCCGGTGCTTACCGGTGAAGAGCTGGACGGAATACGCAGTATAGACAAACCGGGTTTCAGGGCGGTTACCATCCCGATTTTCTATAAACTCAGGGATGACGGGAAAGGTATCGACAATGCAATGCAGGATATCTGCCGTCAATGCGAGCAGGAGATCATGAATGGTGTGAACCTGATCATTCTTTCCGATAAGGGGCCGGTTGACGAGACACATGTTCCTATTCCGGCCCTGCTCGCTTCATCCGGGCTGCATCATTTTCTTATCAATGCCGGCCTGCGTACACGGGCAAGTTTGATTCTCGAGTCTGCCGAGCCAAGGACTGTCCATCATTTTGCGCTGTTGATCGGTTACGGTGTGGGGGCGGTTAATCCTTACCTTGCTCTCGAGTCAGTACGGGAGCTGGTGGGCAATGGGCAGGTTCCGGGCCAGGATGCCGAAACAGCCGTGAAGAACTATATAAAAGCTATTGTGAAGGGTGTAGTCAAGACCATGGCCAAAATGGGTATCTCGACGGTCCAAAGCTACTGCGGAGCCCAGATTTTTGAGGCTGTAGGGCTGAATTCCCGTGTGATCGATGCCTACTTTACAAGAACCCCGTCACGAATAGAAGGTGTAGGTATTGATGTTATTGCCGAGGAAGTCCGCAGGCGCTATGAAGCCGCATTCCCGGCATTGGGAAACGATGTCGATCCCGGACTCGATAGCGGCGGTGACAGAAAGTGGCGGCATGACGGTGAAGGACACCTTTTCAGCCCGGAAGCAATTCATATACTGCAATACGCATGCCGTACCGGTGACTACGAGATGTTCAGGAAATATGAAAGCATGATCGATGAGCAGAGCGAAGAGCTTTTTACGCTTCGCGGTCTCATGGATATCAGGTTCAGTAAAAGCCCCGTTCCTCTTGGAGAGGTTGAGCCGGTCGAAAACATCGTCAAACGTTTCAAAACCGGCGCGATGTCCTACGGTTCCATCAGCAAAGAGGCACATGAGACACTGGCAATAGCCATGAACCGGCTCGGCGGCAAAAGCAATACCGGTGAAGGTGGAGAGGAAACAGAGCGTTTTCTGCCCGATGCGAATGGCGATTCAAGAATGTCTGCCAT
>JAKSDB010000327.1 GCA_022360415.1 Chlorobiales bacterium | reverse complement strand
TCGAAGCGGATTCAAGCTGTTCCCTGAACCAGTCCACCTGCTCCTTGAACTGGATCATGCTCATAAAAATACAATCCGCCTCGGAAATGGCTTTTGCAGCGTCCGGATTCTGTTTTTCAAGATCGATATCCGTCCACTGGGTAAGCTCGGCTTCGTCTTTGAGAAGATTGATAATTTTTTTCCAGAGGTTGGTATTGTACTGCTCAAGCCCGACAATAGCGGCGATCTTGCGATACTGTCCCATAACTGTGCTTAATGAAATAGGTAGTTGAAAATACTGTTGTCCTGTTCCACAACAATAATACGTAAAAAACTTGTACTAAATGAAAAGACCTCCCCCTCGGAAACAAAGCGGGGGGAGGTTTCTGGATTTTTCCGTCTCATTGCTCAACTTAGCGCGGCCATAGCGATTTCTTCCGCTTTCGCGTTGGGAAGATAAAAGTATCGTCCGCCAAGCTTTTCGGCAAGTTTGGGCGCTTCTCCTCTCGACAGGTAGTTCATCTGGGTATCGATTACGACAGAGGCAATGCCGTCGGCGAAGATTGATGCCGCAAGCCCTTCCAGCTCTTGCTCGATCTCTTCCTTCGTGGCTTTCGGAGCGTCCTCTTCATAGAGGGAATGGAGGCTGATATTGCCTCTTCCATCCGTTATCAGAACAAACATGATTTGTGAAACACCCTTGGTACGCGCCTGTTTGGCGGTTTCCCAACCGAGGTACAGGGCCGAGGCAAGAGGCGTTCCACCGCCGGTGGGGAGTACATCAAGCTCCCGTTTTGCCCTGTCTACGCTCTGGGAGGGAGGCAGCAGCAGCTGGGCTTCTTTTCCCCTGAATGAAATAAGGGAAATCTGGTCACGGTGCACATACGCATTCTGGAGCAGGTGGGAAACAGCTCCTTTTGCCTGGCGCATGCGGTTCAGCGCCATGGAACCTGACGCATCGACCATGAATATGTAGAGCGTCCCCGACTTGTCCCTGAATTTCTTTATCCTGACATCTTCCTTGTTGATGACAAGTGCGGTGTTTACCTTTCCGAACTTCTTTTTCCGTTCCTGCTTGCGGCTCTCCTGCCAGGGGGCGGCTGATATCAGGGTAGGAATGATAGCCACCTTGCCGCTACGCATTTCGCCTTCCTGTGAACGGACAAAACGGCCTCGCCGGTTGTTCAGTGCTTCGCCCCGGCTCCCTGACTTGCTTTTCCTCTTCGCTGCAAGCGAAATGTTCATAATGTTGTCCGGCAGCTCGGTTTCCACGGTCTCCATCATAAGCTCCTCGATCATGTCGGGAGTCTCTTCCTGATCTTCCTCTTCATCCGGATCGGAGCTGTCGTCGTCAGGAGCCTCCTGATCCTCGGTTTCAGGTGTATCAGGCGGCATTTCCTCATCGGGAGGCATGTCCTCCATGACCTCTTCTTCCTGCTGCGGCATGCGCGTGGCACGCGGGACAAGTACCAGTTTCAGTGCAAGCTTCAGGTCATCCTCGTCTACGTCGGCACGCTGCGCCAGGGCTGCACTTGCTTTAGCGGCCCTGATTGCGAAGACATCAGCACGATTGCCTTCGACGCCAAGACTTACCGCTGACTGAATAAGTCCCTTCATCTGCTCCTGCGTCATGGAAACAAGCGGAAGCTGCTCTTTTGCCGCCTGTATAAGGCCCTTGAGCATTTTCAGCTCGTCCTCTGTATCTTCACTGCCGTTTTTCCCGAGTACACAGTTGACGATCAGCTTGCGGGCCCTGTAATCGTTCTGGGTTGTAAACGGCACAATCATACCGACCCTGTCGAGCAGTCCCATGCGAACATCGCCGTCCGAAGGGTCGTAGGTACCGATCAGCATGAATTCGGCCGGGTGAACTTCGCTCAAACCCTCGCGCTCGACAAGCACCGCGCCTCTTGACATGGCATCCATGACATGCGACACGGCGGAGCTGTCCAGAAGGCTAAGCGAATCCACGTAAAGAACGCCGCCGTGAGCCTTTGACAGGACGCCAGGCTGCACGACACGCTCGCCTTTCACGAGTGTTGCCTCGAGATCGACTCCGCCTATCAAACGATCTTCCGTCACGTTCAGCGGGAGTTCTACAAACGGGGTATCTTCGGGAAGAATATCTGCAAAAGCCCTTGCAAGCGTTGATTTGCCGGAGCCTACAGCCGAGGGAATAACCACTCCGCCGAGAGATGGATCCACAGCAAGAAGCATCAACGCCTGCTTTGCCAGATCCATACCTACAATATCGGTAAATGCTATCATTATACTTCTTCTACTTCTCCAAGCACTTTCGCAAGTTCACGCTCGATCTTTTCACCGGGGTCCATTGTCTCGAGTGGGTCTTTGCGCAAACGGTGGCGCAGGGCAAGACCGGCAATTTCGCGAACATGATCCATGGTGACTTCCTTGTCGCCGTTGAAAGCCGCGAAGGCGTGCGCTGTTCTTGTAATTGTCAACTCACCGCGATGGCCGTCAATTCCAAGCTGCATGCAAAGTTTTGCCACATCAGTCAGTACATCGTCCGACATGGAAACCTCCGGCAGCAGGCCTTTCGCGTTCAGAATTTTTCTTTGCAGCTTTCTCTGCTCGCGTGACCATTTTTTGAGAAAAGCCTGCGGGTCTTCATCATATTCGTGGCGTCTCTTAACAATCTCCACCCTCTTGCCCACATCGGTAATGGTAATGATCCTGGCATGGAGACCAAAACGGTCGAGAAGCTGCGGCCTGAGCTCCCCTTCTTCCGGGTTGCCTGATCCT
>JAKSDB010000013.1 GCA_022360415.1 Chlorobiales bacterium | reverse complement strand
ACCTATAATGCAAATCCTGATTCACTGCGTCATGCGCTCGACCTCCTGTGTGAACTGCCGGTTTCGGGAAAAAGGGTTGCTGTAATCGGCGACATGCTCGAGCTGGGTGACAAAAGCACGAGCGAGCACCGGTCGATAGGCCGCTATGCATCAGGTCTCGAACAGCTCGACTCGCTTTACACGTTCGGGGAACATGCTGTTCACTGCTGCAAGGAAGCCGGCATGAAATGCTTGGGACATTTTACCGAGGAAAAAAGGCTTCAGGAAGTTTTGAGTGCCACGCTTCGACCGGGGGATGTTCTTCTTCTCAAGGGTTCGAGAGGAATGAGACTCGAGCGATTCGCCGAAGGGCTCATGAAATCATATGGCTGATCAATAAACCGCACTTCTTTTTTATGCTTTACTATCTCTTGCAATACATCAATGAGGTGTTTGATCCACCAGGCTTCGGCGTTGTAGAATATATTACGTTCCGGGCAAGTGCCGCCGCTATAACGTCCCTCCTTATTACCATTCTGGCAGGCCCCAGACTGATCCGCTTTCTCAGGTCAAAATATATCGAGCCGGTCAAGGAAGAAGCTCCTGCCGAGCACCGGCAGAAGAAAAAAGAGCTTCCGACCATGGGAGGAACACTGATCATATTTTCAGTGCTCGTATCCGGCCTGCTCTGGGCAAAGCTCGACGACCCCTATGTGTGGCTGATTTTCCTCTCGGTTCTCTGGATGGGGACCATCGGTTTCATCGATGACTACAGGAAAGTCGTTCTGAAGATCAAGGGAGGACTGTCGGCAAAGTACAAGCTGATCGGACAGGTTTCCCTCGGTCTCTTTATCGGGCTCTATACGCGTCTCGACCCCGCGTTTTCCGTGCTGCTGAGTGAAACAACGATACCTTTTTTCAAAGACCTGATGATAGATTACGGCTGGTGGTACATCCCTGTCGTGGTCTTCATCATAACGGCAGTATCCAACGCGGTGAACCTGACCGACGGCCTTGACGGCCTTGCTGCAGGCACATGCGGTATCGTCGTTTTCGGGCTCGGCGGTTTTGCCTATCTCGGAGGCAACACCGTGTATGCAGAGTATCTGGATATCACCTATATCCCCGGTGGCGGCGAGGTAACGATAGTCAGCATGGCGATTGTCATGGCGTGCGTGGGGTTCCTCTGGTTCAATTCACATCCCGCAGAGATTTTCATGGGAGACACGGGGTCGCTGGCACTGGGCAGCGCAATAGCGGTGATCGCGCTCCTGATAAAACAGGAGCTGCTTCTTCCGGTACTTGCCGGCACGTTTCTCATTGAAACCCTTTCCGTTTCTTTGCAGGTTGCGTGGTTCAAGTACACAAAATGGCAGTACGGGGAAGGAAAACGAATATTCCTTATGGCCCCCCTGCACCATCACTACCAGATGAAAGGCTGGGCGGAAGAGAAGATCGTGATCCGGTTCTGGATTATCACGCTGCTCTTTTTCCTGGCCAGTCTGATGACGTTAAAACTGCGATGAATGTGGACGTAGAAACACTCGGGGACAAACTCGTCAGCGTTATCGGGGCGAAGCGCAGTGGAATAGCGGCGGCGTTGCTCTTGAGGGATCATGGGGCTGCTGTTTTTGTAAGTGAGAAGGACCGTATCGGTGAGCAGGAACGCGCCCTGATGGTGAAAAACAGCATTTCGTTTGAAGAGGGAGGACACAGCGACAGAATATTCGAAGCTGACTTTTCTGTCGTAAGCCCCGGCATTCCGCCCCATGCAGCGGTCGTCATGCATCTGGAAAAGAGGGGCATTACCATGTTCAGTGAAATCGAGGTTGCATCATGGTTCTGCCCGGCACGCATTATCGGTGTCACCGGAACGGACGGCAAGACAACGACAGCGACCCTGATAGCGGCCATATGCTGTCTCGACGGGTATGACCGGGGATACAGGGCGTTCAGTGCGGGAAATATCGGTATTCCTTTCTCCTCCCTTGTGGGAGAGATGAAAAACGGGGATATCGCAGTTGTCGAGCTCAGCAGTTACCAGCTCGAGCGATGCAGAACGTTCAGGCCCGACGTTGCCGTCATTACCAACATCATGCCCGATCACCTCGATCGCTACGAAGGAAGCATGCAGCGTTACGCCGAGGCCAAGTACAGGATTTATGCAAACCAGAAGGAAAACGACTGGCTGGTATATAACTATGATAATGAAATACTTCGTGCTCATTTCGACAGCCGTGAACAGTTTGCTCCCGGGCTTGCGGCATTCAGTAACGACATGGAGCGTGTTGCAGGAGCGGTCGGGAACTGTGCGGCAATGGATGGTGAGTGGTTGACGACGGTGATCAGCGGCAGAAAGGAAAAAGTAATCCGGGCGGATGACATGCTCAAGAGAAGTTTCAGGGGAAACCATAACCTTGAAAACGCTCTCGCTGCGGTGGCCGCAGCAAAGGTGGCAGGGATCGGTGTATCACAGGCACGGGAAGCGCTCAGGGGTTTTAGCGGTGTCGAGCATCGTCAGGAGTACCTCGGGACGATCAACGGGATTGACTGGATCAATGATTCCAAGGCTACAAATCTCAACGCGCTCCGGCGCGCACTTGATGCCCTACCCGGAAAGGCTGTTCTCATCGCGGGAGGACGGGAAAAAGGGAATGATTTCGGCGAGATTGAAAAGGGCGTGAGGGAAAAGGTCTCTTT
>JAKSDB010000078.1 GCA_022360415.1 Chlorobiales bacterium | reverse complement strand
CAGGACATCGAAGCCGGAGCACAGGCAGCCTCGGCAATGAACAACATCATCACCGAAGCCGTCAACGATGCGGGAGCAATGGATGACGGGATCATTACAGCCGATGAAATTCGCGACATCAACACCTATATCATAGCCAGGTACCAGCAGGAGTGGATTGATCTGCACGGGGACGATGAGGGCGGCGTCGAATCAGGTTTTCATTATGTGCAGAATGACGGGGCAATCCTGAGGTACCGCGGTGACAACCTCATCAACACGGTTGCCGACGGCATCTATCACCTCGGTTTTGAAATACAGGGAGATACTCTTCTCAACGAGGACGGTGACCCGAACGCCACCGTTGACCAGGTGGCCGAATGGTTGACGCAGTTCTATACAGACCACTCCACCACCGGGACAGGGCTCGACAGGATCACGGACATCATCATGGCAGACAAGGGGCTCGATAAGAACATCCCTGATGCCGAGATTGCTGAAGGTGCCGACAATGCCAACAAAATGAACGAAGTCATCGATGAAGCCATCAGGGCCGGAGACCTTGCGGACGACAAAGAGATATCGGTTGACGATATCAGCTACATCAACAAGTATATACAATCAAAGTATCCGAATCAATGGACAGAATGGCATGGTGACGATACACCAACGGAAGAAACCGGCTTCCATCTCGTGCAGAACGACGGGGCCTCAACACGGATGTTCGGTAAAAACTTCGTTAACAAAGTCGCAGACGGTATCTATCACCTTGGATTCGATATTGAGGGCGACTATATCCTCAATGAAGACGGAAACCGGAACGCAAGCCTCGATGACCTTGCAAGCTGGGTTGAATATTTCTATGTCGATGAATCAGACACCGGAACCAGCCTCGACAAGATCACCGATACCATTAAAAGCGACCCCGGGCTTGCCAGAAACACCGACGCGGATGACATCAATGGCGGCGCGTATTATGCGAACGAGATGAACCATATTATCGTTGAAGCGATTGAAAACACCGGGGCTGCCGACGACGGGCACATTTCGGTCGGTGATGTGAAAAATATCAACACCTATATCATAAAGAACCACGAGCAGCTGTGGATTGACCTGCACGGCGATGATACAGATAACGGGGAAACAGGATTCCACCTGGTACAGAATGACGGCAGCATCATCAAGTTCAGGGGCGATAATCTGGTCAACACGGTTGCTGACGGCATCTATCACCTCGGCTTTGAAATACAGGGCGACTATATCCTCAATGAAGACGGTGACCAGAACGCACATCTCGGCGACCTCGCCACCTGGCTGAACTACTACTACCTGGACAAGGAAATCATCTACGGTTCCGAGGGTAACGATGCCATCAGGGGACTGAACCATGCTGAAGAGGTGTATGGAAGAGGAGGTGACGATAAAATCCACCTTGGTGCCGGTGATGATATCGCTGATGGTGGAGAAGGAAACGACATCCTCATCGGCGGAGAAGGAGATGATACGCTTGCAGGCGGCGACGGGGACGACAAACTCGTTGGACAGGACGGCAATGACGAGCTCAAAGGACAGGGGGGCAATGACAAACTTGTTGGTGGATCGGGCTCGGACAGCCTTTTTGGAGGGGAGGGTGACGACAAGCTCCATGGCGGCAACGGAGATGATTTTCTCGACGCCGGAGACGGCAACAACCGTTTGTACGGAGGAACGGGCAACGATACCCTCGTCGCGTTCGGTGGAAATGATATTCTTAACGGCGGGGACGGGGACGACGAACTTGAAGCAGGGGACGGGAACGATAAACTTGCCGGAGGAAACGGGAAAGACATCCTCGATGGCGGCGACGGCGATGACTCCCTGTCCGGCCAGGACGGAGCCGATACGCTCTTCGGCGGGAACGGCAACGACCTGCTTTATGGCGGTGACGGCGATGACCTTCTCCATGGGGGAAGCGGCCTGAACCGTATTTCCGGTGGGAACGGAAACGATACGATCACCGGAGGGAATGAGAGCGACAAGCTCAACGGGAATAACGACCACGATACGCTCGACGGAAAAGGGGGCAACGACAATCTTTTCGGAGGAAACGGCAACGACCTCCTCATGGGCGGCGACGGCGATGATACACTTAACGGTCAGAAAGGCGATGACCGGCTCGAAGGCGGAAACGGCGACGACAAGCTCAGCGGCAGTCACGGCAGTGACATCCTTCTGGGAGGAGTCGGGAATGACAGCCTGTATGGCCATAATGGCAGCGATTTTCTTTTTGGCGATGAAGGTGACGACATCATTTATGGCGGTAACGATGACGACGTTCTGGTCGGAGGCGGTGATTTTGACCGGTTCTCCTCTCTGCTCGAAACTGATCTGCCTGACAGCCTTGATGACGATATCATGGCATTGCTCCATGGAAAGGACAGCGGAAACGACACGCTCAAAGGGCAGAACGGCGATGATATCCTCCTGGGACAGGACGGCAATGACAACCTTTTTGGCGGCAATGACCATGACGTGCTCATCGACGGCAGGGGCCAGGATTTACTCTTTGGTCAGAATGGTGATGACATTCTTGTCTCGCTCAATGACGGGGATAAGGATGTGATGAATGGAGGCAAGGGTTCCGATATCTATGTTTTTGAACGGCCGGGTGACGAGTCAGCGCCCCTCAACGGCGATGACCTGATTCAGGGTTTTTCGCGTTCGGATCAGGAAGTTATCATCATTTACGACAATGACGACGATCCCGACACCTTTTCGATCAATCTCTCGTTGCAGCATGTCGACCTCTACGGCAACGACAGGAATGAATCAACAGTGATAACGATGACGACTGAAAACAATGATCCGCTCGGGACCGTGACGGTGTATGGCACCCTCTTCAATGAAACCGATATCAAGGTTGAAGACAGCTACGCCTATCTCGTTTAAGAGAAAAAGCCGCTCTGAAATAACGCAGGGCGGCTTTGCTCAATGGACTTACGCGGCTGTCGAAGAATCAGTAATCCCTGCCTTGTAGATCAGTCCCCCAAGTATGGCAGTCACCGGCGCGACCAGCACGAGCCCGAAGCTGCCGACAAGCGTCAGCAGGATTTCTGCCGCCACGTAATTCATCGTAAAGATATACCCCATGGGTGATCCCTGTGCCATAAACAGCATAAGGGCAAATGTAAAGCTGCCGGAATAGGCAAAAAGCAGGGTGGTCGTCATGGTCCCCACAACGGCTTGTCCGACACGGAACCCTGATACAATCAGTTCCCGGCGGCTGATGCCCGGATGCTTCCCGGCGAGCTCCGCCTGGGATGCCGCGATGTCCATGGCCATGTCCATCACCGCTCCGGCGGCTGAAATGAAAATACCGGAAAGAAAAATATCGGTCAGTCGAAGTGAATAGAAGCCGCCGTAGAGCAGCATTTCCGAAAAATCCCTTGCTGTCCCGGGCACCCGGAACAATGCTCCAAAAATCACTGCAAACAGGGCCGTCAGCGCCACACCGCTGATGGCCCCGGAGAGTGCTACAGCCCCCTTCCTGGTAAAACCGGTGATCAGCAGCATGATGACCGATGTTGTAAGAGACACGATCAGAAAAGCGATCGGTAGCGGGGGCACTCCCTTCAGAAAAAGCGGGATCAGCACTTTCCAGAGAACGAGCGCCGTAAACACGAATGAGAGCAGTGCGCGGAAACCTGTCCATCGGGCAAATCCGATGAGAAAGAGCCCGAACAGGGCAAAGAGCGCAAGCTCGACATCGAGACGGTACAGCTCTGCCGCCCTGGCGCTGATGATCCGTCCTGTTTCGCCATCCGTCTTCAGTACCGACAGCACCCTGTCACCTTCCACAAACATTTTGTCGATGCTCATCTGCCCCATCATGAGATTGGTGGCCTCTACTCTCTCGCCCCTGAACCTCCCCGAGTCGATCTCCAGCATCATGCTCTGCTCGCCCGTAAGGATAAGCCCTACCCTTTTGAGATCGCTGTTATCAACGCTGATAACCGTCGCCCGCTCATGGTAGGTGTTTTTTATCAGTTCGGGTTTTTCAAAACCTGTAGGGAGAAACCACAGAACAGCCGAGATGAAAACGACAAACAGTACGAAAAACGTATCGGTTTTTTTGAATAGCTTCTGGTCCATAACGGTAAAAAACATAAAAACCCGGGAAGGCCGCCAAGGGGGGGCCTCCCGGAAATTGTTCATAAATACATCAGGACTGCGTGCAACCTGTCAGTTGAGCTCACCTGCCGCAATGATTTTCTTGGCGACATCGGTGTTGTCATAGGAACCGCTGAAGCTGTTCGCACCTGCACCGATAGCATAGACAGGCACAGGAACGCCTGTATGATAATAGCTTGTCCAGCTGATACCGGCCTTCTCGTTGAGAATATGGGTAACGGTAACTGTGAACGGATCGTAGTACGGACCGTATTTCAGGAACACTTCCTCATCATTTCGATCGAATCCTCCGTTCATGCTGTCATTGAAAGCCGTTTCGAGCCTGGTGCTGTCGTTGGCAGTAAGAGCAAATGCCGGATCTTTAGTCGTATCACCGAGGCCGAAGCGGTCTTTCACGTCATCGAGCGCCTCTTCAAACGTTTTGCCGCCTCCCTTCCATCCGTCAACGATCTCGGAATATTCCTGGTAGGAAATCTCCTGGTGCTTCAACAGACTAAATGCACTGCCATATCCCGTGAACGCATAGCCAAGAGAGAGGCCGCCGCATTCATGGTCGCCGGTGACCACGATGAGTGTCTCGTCAGGATGCTGGTTGTAGAAATCAAGTGCGATCCCTATAGCGTCGTCGAAAGCAACCATGTCATGCGTTGCACTGACGGCGTCGTTGGCATGGCACGCCCAGTCGACCTTTCCGCCTTCAACCATCATGAAGAAACCGTCAGGGTTGTCGAGAAGCCTGATGCCTTCCTGCGTAAACTGTGCAAGCGAGACGTGATCGGTCCCCATGCGGTCGATCTCGTAATAAAGTGCAGCTGAACCGTCATAGTCTGTGTATGCCCAGCATTTGTCTCCCGGCTGAACGCCCTTGAGTTGTGCGAGAGTATTGACGATGGCATAACCGGCATTCGCCATCTGGGTTTCTATGTCGTAGGCAGGAACGCCATTGCTCAGGTTCCCTTTTGCATAACCACCTCCGAAGTAGTCGAAACCGCTGTCATCCATCTGGCTGGCAATTTCGTAGTAGTTCTTTCTGGTGTTTTCATGAGCGTAGAAACACGCCGGGGTTGCGTGATCGATGCTCACACTCGAAACAATGCCGACTTTCATCCCTTTTTCCTTTGCCATTTCCGCCATGGTCTTCAGGTCAAGAGTGTGCGCGGCGTTCTTCGATATGGTACCGATCGAGGTCTTGTGACCGGTAGCAAGGGCAGTCGCTGCTGCCGCCGAACCGGTGATGTAACGGTCTTCGGCATGGGTCGTTGCCATACCCGCGATCGGGAAGTGCTGGAGGTTCAATGCTCCGAGAGTGATGGCGCCGTTGACCAGCCTGAAGTTCGGATCGGCAAGGGCGGCTTCGGTCAAATTGACTTGTGGGCTTGCCATACCGTCACCGATAAAGAAGAAAATGTACTTCGGGGTTTTGTCAGTAGCAGACGGCGCGTTGACGACATCGGGCCCATCGTCCTCGTCACAACCGGATATCGACACAACCAGCATCGACATCATCAGCCCCAACAAAAGGCTCTGGAAAAAGCTTCTGTGTTTTCTGTTGTTCTCCATGATTCAACTCAAAGATTGGGTTAATAAAAGCTGCTGAACGAATAAGGGAAAAAGGCTACGGGAATAGCCAGGCAAAACTGTTTTCACTAAAAACGGTTTTAAATATATCGTTTGAATGTTGAGGGGGTATTACAGGATTGCAAACATCATGCAACAAATCATCCGGGAAGGAACATACGGATAACCTTTTTTTCCAACAATCGTTACAGGAATTTCACTTAGAAGGAAAATGGTAATAAAAAAAGACCTTACAGGGGAAAGTGGTCTCAGAAAAGCAGGAGTATGTTCAATCCAATCTCGGATGTGCTGTTTGCCGGTTCATAGCCTGTTTTACGGACCGCTCTGCCGAGAAAATCGTTGTACTCGTCATAAATACCCTGCTTTGACCGGCCAATATTCCAGTACCGCCAGAACGGTTCGAGCGCGAGAAAAAATGTCTCATCGAGCTTCCCGGCTACCCTGAGTGAGGCTCTCAGGCCATAGCCATCATCCTGATCGTTAACAAGATCGCTGTTCAAGGGATGCAACTCGCCGAACCTGCTTTTCTGTGTACCGTTCCAGAAAAGATCATACTCGACACTTCCGCCTATCGACCAGCCTTTATCAAGGTCTGCCGCAAAGGCGATGCCAAGGGGAGTGTAATAATAGTTCGAAACCCTGTCGTAGCCCAATGCCCCGGAAGTGGATACAAGACCTCCTGCATTGTTTTTTTTCCGGCGATAAGCAAAGCCGGTATATGGTGTCAGGACTGCGCCGGAAAATTCAATATCGTGACCGGCCATCCCCCGGACCTCGAAAACAGTGGCTTCAATATCATCGATATCCCCTGTCAGGAAAGAGGTATAGTCCTGTCCTCCACGGGCATAGGAAGCCTCGATCCTCACCATGTCTATCAGGCCGGGCAGAACATCGTGAAACTCACCTGCACCTTTCACTCCGTACAGCATCCCTTTCTCTTTCATCACGCCGGGCTCTTCATAGACCGCATGGTACAGTTCCGGGCCTATTTCCCAGTTTTTTTCAAGCTTCCCTGGCACAGCCGCCAGATCGAATGAAAAGAAAAACAGGCCGCAGAACAAAATGACCCATTTCCAGCGGCTATCCGGCATTCCCCCTCCCTCTTGCTATTTTTGTTGGCGAGTTTTTTGTACCGGGAAATGTAGGATGTATGCCGGAGACGCGCACCGCTGTTAACAGGAACGTAACATGAGGGAACTACCTTCCTTCCATCATGGCCTCTATATCTTCCTCGACCGTGCCTATCGGCTTGATGTCGAACTTCTCGACAAGCACTGAAGCAACGTTCGGCGTGAGAAACTCGGGCAGGGTCGGGCCGAGCCGGATACCTTTCACACCGAGCGAGAGCAGAGCAAGCAGGACTGCCACCGCTTTCTGCTCATACCAGGCT
>JAKSDB010000179.1 GCA_022360415.1 Chlorobiales bacterium | reverse complement strand
GCCTCTTCACTCATCATAAACCTGAAAAAAACTGCTGCCGCTCTATTGGTTGAATCCAGAAGCACCATTGCCTGGCGCAACCCGGCCGGATTATAGGCGTCATCCGGAAATCCTGTCCATCCCATACCTGCTTTTTTCAACTCTTTCCCCCCCTCGCCATATAACAGGGAAGCCGCAATAAAACCCGCATCAGCAGCTGTAATCGCGTGCTGAAATGTCTGGGTTACAGACGTTCCATAGACAAACTTGCTCTCGACCTGCTTCAGAATCCCCGCATACGAGAGGATCTCGATCGCCGCTTCTCCGTAAGGAGCGAGGTCAGGCTTTGCAACAGCAATCTTTTCAACCGACTCGTCGGTCAGACAGGCAATACCTTTTTCACCCTCGATCTCCTGCCGAAAAACCAGTACCGGCACCCCTCCGGCATAGACAACAGGAGGACCTGCAGTAAAGCCATCGTCATGCAGGCTCTGCGGGTAGCGGGTATTTGCCGCAAGAAAGATATCGTAAGGAGCGCCGTTTCGAATCTGGGAAGTCAGGCTTCCGCTCGAGGCCTTCGTAACCCTTATACCGGCACTTGCAAATTCACTGTGCTTGTTCCTGAATGCATCGACAAGCTCCGGGATAACATAGCTTAAATTCGCCGCTGCTGCGACATGGAGTACCGAGGGCCGCCCGGTTTCTTTTTCCGCAGGTTTTCGCTCCATTCCCCTGCACGAGAGAACCAGCAGGGCTATAGAGAATAAACAGAAGATCAGGAACAGGTTTTTCTTTTTCATTATGATGGCCATACCGATATTCGTTATATCCGAGGCGACATAACAAAAAAGAAAAACAAAACATCAAAACCTAAATTATTTATAAATATATGGAGTTTTACCTAAAATTATTAGCATTCATTCGGTATTTATCAGTCCTTTCAAAAATTCGACCCCCTTCTGCACCACATCGTTGATAATCTGCTCAAAACCCTTTATCACTCCAGGAACATTTTCTCCCGACCAGTAGAGATAAGCAATAAAGAGAACACAGACAGCCGCAACAACAACAAGCAGTTTCAGGATCTTTTTCAGAAACAGCAGAAGAACCGCGATGGAAAGAATAACCGCAATAACGAGATAAAGAGGATTCTCAAGAAGTAACGTGACAAACTGTTCCATGATGAGTATAAATATAGGCATAGTTCAGCCAGCCGGTTTTATACAGCACAATCATCGGTGCCCCGAAACACAGGGCCTCGAGTGTCGCTGTTCCTGAAGTAACAAGCAGCAGATCGCTGTATTTCATCACCTCATACGCACTCCACTATTCCGGCCACTGGAGTGCATACCTGACTTCAGCTCTTTTTCGAGAACCGGTATCTTTGCCTTTGGCTCACGGGGATACTCAATCCACGAGCAATAGTAATGCCGACGATCCCTGCACCGAGCACCAAATAGTCAACTACAGATATCCTACGGTAAGCATTCTAACGACAACTTGCTGATCATCTGCGGTCAAATAAGGGCTCATTGGCAGGCTTATTACCTGTTTTGACTTCTCTTTAGAGAAAGGTGTATTGCCCATTCCTGTCTGTTTGTATGCCGGCTGTTCATTAAGTGGCACCGGGTAATGCACTGCTGTAGGTATTCCTGCATCTTTAAACTTTTCTTGTACCGCCTGCCGATCATCAGTAAAAATGGTGTATTGTGCGAAAACACTTGACCGGTCATCCTTTTGCCGAACCCTTTCTATACCGGCCTCATCCATCAACTCATTGTACCGCCTCCCAATGAGCATACGTTGCTCAACCTCCCAGTCGAACCGTTCGAGTTTAGCTAAAAGAATCGCCGCCTGTAAGGTATCGAGACGACCGCAGACACCGATCCGCGTATGGACATAACGTTCGCTCTGACCATGAACCCCTATCTCCCGGCATGCTTGTGCAATTTCATCATCGCTGGTGAATATTGCGCCCCCGTCACCATAACCTCCAAGGGGCTTGCTCGGGAAAAAACTCGTGCAACCTATCATGCTGAGATTGCAGCTCTTCCTGCTTTTATATCTCGCGCCAAAGCTCTGCGCCGCGTCCTCAATAACAGGAATTCCCCCGTACTTGAGTGCAACGGCGTTGATCTCATCCATATCCGACGGTTGCCCGTAAAGGCTGACAGGAATGATTGCCTTCGTCTTTGGCGTGATCGCTGCTTCAATTCGATTCGCATCGATGTTGCAGGTCTCCGGCTCGATATCGACAAAAACAGGGGTCGCTCCAAGAAAAACAATGACTTCGGCTGTAGCAACAAACGTAAAAGGCGTCGTAATAACCTCGTCACCCGGCCCGACACCAAGTGCCATCAAACTGATAAGCAGCGCATCTGTCCCGCTGGAAACGGTTATGCAATGCCTGGCACCGGTATATTCCTCAAGACGTTCCTCGAGTTCCCTGACTTCAGGGCCCATAATGTAACGTCCATGAGCGAGCACTGCAGCGATCCGGCTATCCAGTTCAGGTTTGAGTGCTGCCTGTTGCGCTTTCAGATCTATAAACTCCATGCTTCTGAATCAATGTTATGTAGTTGAGCAATGACCGTCATTATGGCGTACAGCCGACTTCGGCAGTGTTATTCTTCTCATCGTGAAACCATTGAGCTCTTCAACATTCCCCAAGCAATGTCCGCGACTCTCTCCGATGCGCCTGCTCCGCCCAGCACGTCCCGCAATGTAAGCAACTGCTGCTTGAGGCGGTCCAGGTCGACCGAACCATCCAGCATGTTTTCGACCGCCGAAGCGATATTATCGGCATTAGCTTGATGCTGCACAAATTCCGGTACAATTTGCTTGCCGGCCACCAGATTTACCAGCCCGATATTCGGCACCCGGATCAATGTTTTTCCCAGCCAGTAACTTAGTGGAGACAGTTTATATATAATTACCATGGGAGTCCCGTGAATCGCTGCCTGGAGCGTTACCGTTCCGGAAGCAGCCACGACCAAATCGCAGCGTTCAAACACCTTATCCACCCCGCCGGACACCACCTCAAAAGGCAATCCGCTGGAATGATCTTTAATGATAGCTCCAATATGCTTGCTTTCCACGGAAGGAGCGTGCGAAACCACAAATGCAACATGCTTAAGTTTCTCTTTTAAAATATCGGCCGTTTCCAGCATGACCGGCAGATGTCTGTCAATTTCATTTTCGCGGGACCCCGGTAACAGACCGATCACATGCTGCTCCTTGACGCCGGTTTTTTCCTTATGCTTCATTACAGGCGAAAGAGCGTCAAGCAATGGATGTCCCACAAAGGTCACCGGAATATTATGCTCCTCGTATAATTTCGCCTCAAAGGGCAGAATAACGGCCATGTGGTCCACGAGCTTTACGATGCGCTTGATCCGTGCCTGCCGCCATGCCCATATCTGCGGACTGATATAATAGAGAACAGGTATTTTCAAATTCTTTGCGGCGGCGGCAATATGCAGGTTAAAATCCGGAAAATCAATGAGGATGACAAGATCGGGTTGAAGGCTCTTTAAAAGATTCCTGATCATTCCAATCCCTTTCAAGATGCCTCGGGTTTTGGAAAACACTTCGGTGAATCCTACAACCGATAATTCGGAAGCATCCACCAGGATTTTCACGTTCGCCTGTCGAAGCGCAGGCCCGCCGATGCCACAAAAAAAAGATTGGGGATGCTTTTTTTGCATGGCCCTAACCAGGTTGGCGCCGTGCTGATCGCCGGATGCCTCACCGGCTATAATCACCACACAAGCTTGCTTGGAGGGCAGGTTCATTTCTTTAGGGCCCTGGGGTACATTTTTCTGAACACATTCTCGGAAGAAACTCAACTGCTATATCGCTGGACAGCCGTATTATTCTGGTCCATAATATTCAAGGCGATTTCCAGCGCCCTGCGCCCTGCATGTCCGGATACCTCCGGAACTTCACGAGTGAAAACCGCTCGTATATACGAGGCAAGCTCGTCTTCCAGCACATCGCCATCGGAAAAAGAACGCTGCTGGATATCCATACCGGGTATCGGACCGGCGGAGTTGTTTGAGTCCCGACCTATGACGGTGATACTCCGATCGGCAAAATCGACGGATATATATGCATCTTTTTGAAATAATCTGATTTTTCTCTGATTCTTAGTTGAAATTCGGCTGGCGGTTACATTAGCCACACAACCGCTTTCAAACTCCAGGCGGGCATTGGCAATATCAGCATGTTCGCAAATAACCGGAGCGCCCGTCGCATGGATATTTTTTACCTCGGATTGTACCACACTCATAATAATGTCAATATCATGGATCATAAGATCGAGCACAACGCTGACATCCGTACTGCGGTCCTTGAAAGTACTTAAACGATGGGATTCAATAAACAGTGGATTGTGGACAATATCCCTGAGAGCCAATACGGCAGGATTAAACCGCTCCAGGTGACCGACCTGCAGAATACGACCTCTGGATTCGGCGATTTTTATCAATTCATCAGCCTCTGCAAGATCGGCTGTCATGGGTTTTTCAATCAACACGTCTACATCGTGTTGTAAACATTCCGCGCCTACGGCAAAATGCGCTGCCGTCGGTACAACAATACTGACGGCATCCACAGAACCGAACAGATCACGGTAATCGGTCAAGGCTGGAACCCCCAATGCATCGCCAACATCCTGAGCGCGGGATTGATCGATATCAACAACTCCCACGAGGCGTACATTATCCATACGGGAATATTTTTCGGCGTGAAACCGGCCAAGATAACCGACCCCGATCACTCCTACACAAATTTTTTTCATAATGGTGATTACCGAATAATACCCCGCTGGGAGGATTTGATAAAATTGATGAAATTTATTACTTCCACTAAATGCTCCTCTACCGCCAGAGCCCTCTCAATATATTCATCGGGCGTAATATCCAATGCGGAAAAAAATTTGGTAACTCCCGTGCCAAATGCGGTCCTGCGGTTGATAGCTGCAAACTCCCGCACCACGGTACCTCGCCCGATTATAATATAGGTCTTTTCACCCTTACATTTGATGGCCTGAGGTTCAGCTCCCACTATCAACACCAACAGCGCGTAAGTTTCGACCGCCTGTACCGAAAACTCTCACCCCCGGCTACTGTTCCCGCAGAACCCTGATGACCTCCGAAGCGTGAAGATCACCGGAAACTTCTCCCGCCAGAACAAAGAGCTTCCTATTCTTCATATGCCGCCCCGATTGGAACATCAATCAGCAAACCGTATCTTGGAAGCAGTAAAAAAACATCTCCGCAATGTCATGTTTTACAAGAACTTCCGCCGATCCTTTGTGAGCCTCCCGAACAGTCATCAAAAACAGCGGCATGAAACTGTTTGTCAAGGAGAGGCGGTACAATGCAGGCCTGTTCATATCTGGTCAAAGTATATCAAATAATAGAGAGAATGCAAGTCAAATTCGGTACCGACGGATGGCGGGCAATCATTGCAAAGGATTTCACTTTCGACAACCTGAAGATCGCCACACTTGCCGCCGCGGATTATTTCCTCGATCATTCCTGCCGGGCAAACGGTGTCTGTGTTGGATATGATACACGCTTCATGTCTCCGGAGTTTGCCGAATACACGGCAGGCATCCTCTCTTCCCGCGGGCTCCGTGTTTTTCTTTCCGACAGCTTCGTGCCTTCCCCGGCGGTATCACTCTGCTGCAGAGAGATGCAGCTTGCCGGAGGCATTATGATTACAGCATCCCACAATCCACCTGTTTACAACGGGCTCAAAATAAAAGCATCGTACGGAGGCCCGGCCTTTCCGGAAACCTTCGCACTGATCGAAAAAAATCTTGCAGGGATAAACCATGGAAACGCTGTGACACCCCGAAAAGTTCTGATCGAAAAAACCGATATAAAAAGCATCTATCTCAGGCATCTGAAGAAACACATCGATCTTGACGCCATCAGGAAATCACAGATAACAGTTGCCCACAATGCAATGTTCGGGGCAGGACAGAACGTTATCAGCCGGTTATTCGACAAATCGACCCTCACAAGCTATCATTGCAGTCTCAACCCCGGCTTCGGTGGAATCAATCCGGAGCCGGTACCGCGTTATATCAATGACTTTGTTGGCTTTTTCAAAACACGGCACGCCGATGCTGCAATTATAACTGATGGAGATGCCGATCGTGTAGGAATGCTCGATGAAAACGGATCGTTTATCGATTCACACAAAATCTTCGCGATCATCCTCAAATATCTTGCGGAAGAGAAAAAAAAGAGTGGAGATGTAGCGAAAACCTACGCCCTTACCGATATCATTGACAGGATATGCAGGAAAAACAAGCTGGCCCTCCACCTGCTTCCGGTAGGGTTCAAACATGTCAGCAAGCTCATGACCACACATGATATCCTTATGGGAGGAGAAGAGTCGGGCGGGATCGGCGTCACATCGTATCTCCCGGAAAGGGACGGTATTTATACCGGTCTTCTTGTACTGGAAGTCATGGCCTCGAAACAGCAGTCCCTTTCCGGCCTGGTCAAGGAACTCTTTAGCGAATACGGCAACTTTTATTACGACCGTGTCGATCTTCATGCCGGAGAAAAACAAAAACAAGCCATCATCGCACGCTCCGCAAAAGGAGATCTGCGTACCGTCGGAGATTACAGGGTCACCGGATTCAACGACCTTGATGGATATAAATACCATTTCGAAGGCGGGTGGCTGTTGATACGGCCTTCGGGGACAGAACCGGTACTCAGACTCTATTGTGAAGCTGATTCACCTGAAAAAGTTGAAAACGCTTTGCGTTTCGCTGCCGACCTTGCCTGAGATTCAGCGGCGGGTCACGAGAAAAACAAGTCAGAAAGTATACGTTGATCTGTTGATTTGTTGAGTCTGTAGCGTTTAAAGCGAAGCTGTCTTACCCGTAATCAGCGAAGCGGTAACAGGGATCGGCCCTGTGAAACAATCTTTCAGATTCCACGGGAGATCAAATGCGAAGCCCAGGAGAATAAAATATGACGCACAATACGTTGCCTGAAAGAATCGTTATCTTTGACGGGGTATGTAACCTGTGTGAGTTTTCGGTCAACTTTATTTATGAGCGTGACCGAAACGGCAAATTTACTTTTACTCCTGCACAGTCGCCGCTGGGACAATGGCTGCTGGAGAAGCACCAGTTGAACACCGGCACACTCGATACGGTTGTTCTGGTTAAAAAAAACAGGGCTTATTCACGCAGTAATGCAGCCTTGAAAATAGCCGCCGACCTCGATCCGCCCTGGAACACTCTCCGGCTTTTCAGCCTGATACCCGAACCGGTTCGAGATGCGGTCTATAATCACATAGCAAAAAACAGGTACAAGTGGTTCGGCAAAAAAGAAAGCTGCATGATACCAACCGGAGATGTAAAAGCACGGTTTCTCGAACAGCTGCCCCAAACAACAGCAAACTCAACGTTCTGATCGACAGGTAACCGATAAACGGAGCCCGCTGAAAAAAATTCCGCAGGATGGACAGTGATTTCAAAGACAGGTTTTCCAACCATGCTCCAAAGTACCGCCTTTACCGTCCGGCCTATCCTGATAGGTTGTTCAGCCACCTGGCCTCCCTTGCTCCGTCGCGGGAAACCGCCTGGGACTGTGCCACCGGAAACGGCCAGTCGGCGGCCCGTCTTTCAGAAACCTTCAAACAGGTCTATGCTACCGACGCAAGCAGCGATCAGATCACACACGCAATCCGGAAACCCAATATCCTCTACTCCGTCTCTCCTGCTCATGCTACGGCACTGCACGACAAGTCCGTTGATCTTATAACCGTAGCACAGGCTATTCACTGGTTTGATAACGAACCTTTTTACCGTGAGGTACGCCGGGTACTGAAAACAGAAGGCATTATTGCGGCATGGGCTTATCACCTCCCGGAAATATGTCCCGGAATCAACCGCGTCATCGGGCACCTCTATTACGATATTCTCGGCCGGTTCTGGGAGAAAGAGATCTCGCACATCCGTTCGAAATACACCCGTCTCTTTTTTCCCTTCGAGGAGCTGCGCTCCCCTGTATTCACGATGAAAACAAGCTGGTCATTAGCTCAACTGACCGGCCACCTGCAAACATGGTCCGCTGTGGAGACCTACAGGGAAAAAAACGGAGACGACCCGCTTGACCTTGTTGCTCCGGACCTGCTTTCAGCCTGGGGCCGCCCCTCGGAACCCAGGGATGTGGCATGGCAGATCTTCCTTAAAACCGGGAGGCAACGCTCTCCCTGAGAAAGATTCAGGGAAAACAGTTAACGAGTACAAGAATCCTGCGGAAAAAGCGTCAAACCACCGGAAGTGTCTGTGGATTCACGTTCAGTGCGGATACTTCCCGATCGGTACCGCCCCGGGCGCTCCCTCCGGGGAGTGCGTAATAACTGTCTGTATTCGATCACGTTAGGACTATCGGTGAAAGCTCGTTATACTCTTGCATGGGGCAGGAAAAAGCATAAACGCCACATAAAACTTTTTATTACACCTGGCAATAGTGTGTACACTGCAAAACGCTCAACCCGGGACATAAACAAGAGAACGAAGCTTGGAGCGAAACCGGCATTCAATACAGGAAGATGAATTCAGTGCCATCGTCGCTGAGCATCAGGACATGGTGCTCAACACCTGCTACCGATTTGTGCTGAACAGGGAAGATGCAGAAGATATCGCACAGGAGGTGTTTCTTGAAGCGTATCGCTCGCTTGACAGTTTCAGGCAGGAATCAAAGCTGTCCACATGGATTTACCGTATT
>JAKSDB010000011.1 GCA_022360415.1 Chlorobiales bacterium | reverse complement strand
TTTGAGAATAGGTTTTACCATAGCCGGCACCGAGCTGATGGCCGAGATTACAAAGCCTAAAATACCTTTTACATCAAGCCGTCTGGCAGAAATCACTCTCCGCCATGTGCTCGATAACTACCATCTCGTCGAAGAAGCTGTAGACTATATTCTCAGGGAGCGTGCGAGGATGTCCGGAGCATTGCGTGAAATCAACGCTGTCAAGGTGTTCGAAAGTGACGCAAACTTTATTATTATAAAGGTCTCGGATGCGAAAAAGGTATTTTCATCCCTTGCGGGAGAAGGCATTCTTGTAAGAAACGTATCCGGTTATCCGCTTATGGAAAACTGTCTTCGTTTCAATATAGGGTTGAAGCAGGAAAACGATCTTCTTCTTGAAAAAATCCGGACATTGCCATGACTGCACTGTTCAGAAAGTTGCAGGGTGAAGAAATGTCACGACCGAGCGTTAATGACTATGCCAGGATGGAGAAACACCCTGTTACCGTGTTGCTGCACAACATTCGCAGCATGTATAATGTCGGTTCGATTTTTCGAACCGGCGATGCGGCGGGTATAGAAAAGGTTATCATAACCGGTTATACGGCGACACCGCCAAGAAAAGAGATTGAAAAAACAGCGCTGGGGGCTCAGGAGAGTGTTGAGTGGGAATATTTCTCTCACCCGAAAGATATCCTTGGTAAACTGAAAGATGAGGGTGTTACCATATGCGGACTTGAAATAACCGAGAACAGTATGCCGTACACTGAAATAGGTGCAGAGAACTTCCCGATATGCCTGATTCTCGGTAATGAGGTTGAGGGTATTGACAGAGATGTTCTTGGGTTTTGTGATTACGTGCTTGAAATTCCACAGTTCGGTACAAAGCACTCCCTTAACGTTTCGGTTGCTGCTGGAATAGCTCTCTATGAAATGATAAAAATATACAGACAACAAAAAGCGGCCCCGGTATTCGCTGAATATTCAGGGTTTTAGCTGTTATGCTGCATTACAGAACATATAAGCTAACGGAAAAGAAGCCCTGGGTGGTATTTGTTCATGGGGCGGGGGGGAGTTCTTCTATATGGTTTCTTCAGGTCAAGGAGTTCAAAAAACACTTCAACATATTGATGGTCGATCTGAGGGGGCACGGTAAATCGAAAGGTTTGCAGTTTTCACCAAAAAGAAAGTACAGTTTCGAGGATATAACCCTTGATATCCTCGAAGTGCTCAATTATCTGAACATCGAAAAGGCTCATTTTATCGGCGTCTCGCTCGGCACCATCCTGATAAGACATATCAGCGAACTGGTACCCGAGAAGGTTTGTTCCATGGTTATGGCCGGTGCAATTATACGCCTGAATGTCAGGGCCAGATTTCTTGTCGGGTTAGGAAACACATTCAAGCGTTTTGTCCCGTATATGTGGTTGTACAGCTTTTTTGCCTGGATAATCATGCCGAGGGCGAGGCATAAAAAATCCCGCCTGCTGTTTGTAAACGAGGCCAAGAAGGTTGCCCAGAAAGAGTTTATGCGCTGGTTCAAGCTGACCTACGAGTTGAATCCGCTTCTGAAATATTTTGAAGAAAAGGATACCGGAATTCCGACGCTGTATCTGACCGGCGACGAGGATTACATGTTTCTTCCCGCAGTGGAATATATTGTCCAGAGGCACAACAATTCTTTCCTTGAGATCATCAGGAATTCAGGTCATGTGTGCAATGTCGATCAGCCGAAAGACTTCAACGCAAGGGCAATAGCGTTTATGCTGGGAAATTCTGAATCTTCTCCTCTGTTACAGGCAAGTGCCGCCGTTTAACCTGAATTGAGCGATTGTCGAGCATGCCGGAGATGCGAGGCACAGGGAATGCCGCTGTAGTGATGATCTACCGCAAGTTTCCTGTAACGAAGCAGATTCGGTATGATCGGCAATCCCGAAGGGTTTTAACAAATGCGGTTCTTTATCAGTTGTCACGTTCACCTGGCGGCAGGGGATAATCCTCTATACAAATACAGTGTAACAGATTGATTTTAATAGGCTTACTATTACGGAGCATTTGTTGAAACGCTCAGTTTAGGTTTAGCTGTTTTTCCTGTTGTAATGGTTCATAGCGTGCTCTATACCGTGCCGGATGAAGTCAAGAACGGCATCAGCGCACTCCGGGACAACCGCATCGGCAATTCTTCTCTCTTCCTCACAGAATTTTCCCAGTACAAAAGATGAATATGAGCCGGTCGGAAGGTCTCTGCCTATGCCGACACGCAGCCGGGCGAAGTCTTCTCTTCCAAGACATTGAATGATGTGTCCGAGGCCGTTCTGTCCTCCCGCGGACCCTTTTGCACGAAGCCGTATCGTTCCCAGAGGGATGTTCAGGTCGTCGCAGACAATGAGAATATCCTCAATGCCGATCTTGTAAAAATTCATTGCCGCAACGACTGCGTGACCCGAAAGGTTCATGTAGGTCATCGGTTTAAGCAGGATGACCGGTTCGTCACGGTGCGTAATTCTGGCATAGTGGAAATTGCCTTTTCCTGACGACAGGCCGGTTTGAAAAACACGGGCCATTTCATCGATAACCTCGAACCCGATGTTATGACGCGTGTTTTCGTGCCTTTTTTCGGGGTTTCCGAGTCCGGCAATGAGCTTCATAAAGAATGTTGAGCTGTTGGTTTGTTCTGTATAGATGATTGGACAGATTGGATGGCCTGGTGGCTGACAAGATGTTAAAAATGTTATAAATAAAAAAGGCCCCGAAAATTCGAGGCCTTCATTCGCTGCTCGTAACTACTGGATAAGAGGTGCGATAACAAGTGCGACGACTGCGATAAGCTTCATGAGAATATTGAGGCTCGGACCGCTGGTATCCTTGAAAGGATCACCGACAGTATCGCCGACCACCGCCGCCTTGTGGGCTTCGGTACCTTTACCGTAGGTTACCCCGTCGAACTCGATGTTGCTTTCAATACGTTTTTTGGCGTTATCCCAGGCTCCGCCGGCGTTTGACTGGAATATTGCGAGCAGGACGCCTGAAGAGGTTACGCCGGCAAGCAGTCCCCCGAGCATATCTTTTGAAACAAACCCTACTACAACCGGGACAAGCACGCCGAGCGTTCCCGGAAGTATCATCTCGCGGATAGCTGCTTTTGTCGAGATGTCGACACAATGGGCGAACTCCGCCGGGGCTGTACCTTCTCTCAACCCTGAAATTTCATTGAATTGACGACCGACTTCGGTGATCATGTCTCTTGCCGCGCGTCCTACAGCCCCCATTGCAAGTGCACTGAACACAAACGGAAGCATGGCGCCGAGAAGCAGTCCGGCCATGATGACCGGCTCCGATATGTCAATGGATTCCACTCCTGCCTGTTGCCGGAAAGCTGCAAAAAGAGCAAGTGCGGTAAGGGCGGCACTGCCGATAGCAAAACCCTTTCCGATAGCTGCGGTAGTATTGCCAACGGCATCGAGTTTGTCAGTTCTTTCGCGAACTTCGGAGGGAAGGCCGGACATTTCGGCGATGCCGCCGGCGTTGTCCGAAATGGGGCCGTACGCATCAACGGCAAGCTGGATACCGGTAACGGAAAGCATCCCAAGAGCAGCAATGGCGATGCCATAAAGCCCGGCAAATTGATGGGAAGCGATTATTGCTGCGGAAAGAACGATGATCGGGAGGCCGGTTGACATCATGCCTGTCCCAAGCCCGGCGATAATATTTGTCGCCGCACCGGTAACACTCTGATAGGCTATGCCTACAACAGGTTTATGGTGGGTTGAGCAGTAGTATTCGGTGATAAGGCCGATAAGAACTCCGGCGGCAAGACCGATGATAACAGCAAAAAATACATTGAGCGAGGTATAGGTGACGCCGCTTTCCGCGGTCCAGCTTGCCGGCAGGATAGCTGTGATAATGAAATAACTCAAAGCGGCCATGATAAAGGATGCACCGAATTCACCGGTATTGAGCCCTGTCTGGGGGTTGCCGCCTTCTTTTACCCTGACGAAAAAAGAACCGACAATCGAGACAATAATACCTGTCGCGGCAAGAACAAGCGGAAGGATCACGCCTGCGATAGGTAAGACACCCATGCTGTCGAAAACAGGGACAAATGCAGCGCCGAGTACCATTGTTCCAATGATCGATCCGACATAGCTCTCAAAAAGGTCGGCACCCATGCCGGCAACGTCACCGACGTTATCGCCTACATTGTCGGCGATTGTCGCGGGATTTCTCGGGTCGTCTTCAGGTATTCCTTCATACACTTTGCCTGCCAGGTCGGCACCTACGTCAGCAGCCTTGGTATAGATGCCTCCCCCCACACGCGCAAAAAGCGCGATAGATGAAGCTCCGAGCGAAAAGCCCGAGATGAGATTGATAACCTGGCCGATTTCGGAAAACTGGTTGTTGTAGATAATGAAGAGGACCGAAAGTCCGAGAATACCCAGACCCACGACCGAAAGACCCATGACAAGGCCCCCTGAAAACGCGACGTTCAATGCTCTCGACAATCCTTCACGGGCAGCATTTGTCGTCCTCACATTTGCCTTGGTAGCGACTTTCATGCCGAAATAGCCAGCAAGTCCGGAACAAATGGCTCCCACTATAAAACTTACCGCGATAATCGGCGAGGAATCGGTTCGGCCTGTGTTGGCAAAGCCAAGCAGGATGGCAACGCAGATGACAAAGATGACCAGTACCTTGTACTCTCGTTTAAGGAAAGCAACTGCGCCATCAGCGATGTGCCCGGCTATTGTCGCCATGTTTTCTGTACCGGCATCCTGCTTTGAGACCCACCCGGCCTTGAATAAAGCATACAGCAATGCAATGACACCTGAGAGAGGCACTGCATAGAGAAGTAATTGGTTGTCCATGTTTTTTTTGTGTTAGAATTGCGTGAGTTGAAAAGCGGTCATGAGATTGAATTGCTGAACATCGTCCAGGCTTGTCGGTATGCTGACACGGATGAATTTTACGTGTTCCCGTGAAAGAATAGTAGCGGAGTGTATGTCGAGTACAATCGCAAAGATCATAACGATGGAGAATTTACAACTTCTCCCGGGTTCTTCAAAGAAGGGAATAATATTGTAAGACAGGATTTATTCCTTGATTCAGATTAACGCATGATAACCTGTAACAGCATTGGGAAATGATCCGAATAGCCGCCCAGGTATTTCGTCCCTCTGTATGTTGCATAAGGTCGTCCGTTATTGCCGGTTTGCATATGCGGGATGTGGAAACAGGAGAAAGCGCTGTCAGGCATGGAAAGGCCTTTTTTGTCGAAGAGCCCGTATGAAACCATGATCTGGTCGAATTTCAGCCATTTCCCTACAAAAAAGCAGCTTCCCTTGTCGTCGATGTCTCCCCAGGAGTTGAAGAGTCTCTCCTGCGGGTTTTCTAGGAAAGCTTTTTTATCTGTCGTAGCGTTCAGGATTTTTCCTATCGAGGTATCCCGGGGCTCATCATTGAAGTCCCCCATAACTATGATGTCGGCCCGGTTAGACAAACTTCTCAGGCTGTCGATGATTGCCCTTGCGGTTCGTGCGGCAAGCAGTCTTTGCGGTTCAGACCATGCCTTGTCAAGTGCTCTGGACGGCCAGTGGTTGACCAGAAGGAAAAACGGCGAACCTTTCGCGGAAAAACTGTAGAGGGTAATGTCTCTGGTCCTGCTTCCTTTGAGGTTTACCCTGTAGGAAAGAGCGCTGTCGAGAACGATCTTTTTCCTGTTGTACGCAAGCGCGATATCAATTCCTCTCGGGTCTTTCGAGGGCATGTATGCTGTTTCGTAGGGGTTTTCCGTCAGGTGTGAGAGCAGCCGCTCGAACACTTCACGGTTTTCAACTTCTCCGAGGACAAGTATATCGGGGTACGCACCGGCTTCAAGGCGAACGACCTTGATAATGTGGGAAAGCCGCATGCATTTCAGCAGCAGTTTCTTTTCAGTCCATCTTTTTCTTCCCTGCGGCGTGAATTCGCTGTCTTCGGTCAGAGGATCGTCGGCTGTGTCGAAAAGGTTCTCCACGTTCCACCACATCATCGTCAGCCTGTGGTCATCTGCGCAAGCTGTAAGTGCAGGGGAGAGCAAGGAAAGAAAAGTTCCCAACGCTATGGATAAGAGAGTTGGCGATTTTTGCATTGGTTTCGGGTATCAGTGGACGGGAAACATAATTAATATCGAGCGGCGTGATAAAAAAGTATGGAAAAATGCGAGGTATTCCAGTTATTTTATCTGTGGAGCAGGGTTTGTTTCCTGGTTGCAGTGTTTTTGAGAAATAGCAGGTAAGTGCCTTGCGAGTCGGAAAAGGGGGAACAAGATGTTGGCATCGACTTTGAAAATAATTTTCATATTGTTTGCATTGCTTGCCAATGTGGGGTGTGCCTCTTCTCGGCAAATATCTCTTGAGATTCTGCCTGGTCAGGCAGAGCGTTATGTCAAGGGAATTCACATCGTTGGTTCACTTGAACAGAATTCATTTATTGGAATGTATACCCTTTCGAAGAGTCTAAGGGTTAACAGCAGGGCGGGGTTTAATGTTTGGTTTAGGAACGTTGGTGAAGAATCGACAGTTTTCTCGATCGAAAATATAAAGGCAGTGATACTGAACGATGCTGAGGAGACCCCTTTGCAGGTGAATATCTACTCTTACGATGAACTTGTGAGTAAAGCCGAAGAAGTCGCATCGACAAGTGCCATATTTGCAGGACTGAAATATTTGGGAAACATGTCGGCAGCGTCCAAAGCAGGCTATTCCCGCACAACGGGTTCATTTTCAAGTGCAGAGGGGTATGGTACTTATTCGGAAACAACCTATGATCCTGCTGCGGAACAGGCTGCGCGAGACGCTGCGGAATATGAGGTTCGCTCTGATCTTTCGAGGATCGAGAGAGATAAACAGGAGAGCATTTCTGCGCTGTCATCAATCTTAAGAAAGTCAACAGTGTTACCCGGAGAAGTCCTTTCAGGCGAAATCATGGTGGCTATACCGAGAGGAATTGATGAGTCAGCAAGCCTTACTTTCATGATCTATGCTGCCGGTGATAAGCACATTTTCAAGTTTCGTCTTAAT
>JAKSDB010000081.1 GCA_022360415.1 Chlorobiales bacterium | reverse complement strand
CGTCGGGCGGCTGACAAAGGGAGCGCCTGCCTTTGTGCCGGAAGGGGCAGAGGCGCTCGTCGAACCATTCGCCGATCCGTTGCCGCAGGCGCTGATACTTACAGCGATCGTTATCGGTTTCGGCGTGCAGGCGTTTACTATCGTGCTCTTCAAACGCACCTACCAGGAGCTGGGAACCGAGGACCTGGACAGGATGAAGAGCACGGATCAACTTCCGGGAGAAAAGCAATGAACCGGATTATCATGCTGCCCATCCTGTTGCCGCTCTGCACTGCGGCAGTCATGATTTTCTTCCGCAAGCGGATTCTGCTGCACCGTATGCTGAATGCGGCGGGGACAGCGGCCATGCTCGGTGTGTCGCTGGTTTTGTTATCGAGAGTCCAGGAGGAAGGGATTCTCTCGCTACAGGTCGGCGGCTGGGAGGCGCCGTTCGGCATAACCTTTGTCGCCGATATGCTTTCGTCCATCATGGTGGTCGCCACCGCGTTTATCGGGCTCACCACCGCGCTCTATTCACTCGGTACCATCGACGAAAATCGGGAGCATTTTTTTTATTATCCGTTGCTGCAGATCCTCTTGATGGGCATCAACGGGGCTTTTCTGACCGGGGATATTTTCAACCTCTACGTCTGGTTCGAGGTGATGCTGATCTCCTCCTTTGTGCTGCTGGTGCTTGGCGGCAGGCCTCAGCAGCTCGAGGGGGCGATCAAATACGTCACGTTGAACCTGCTCTCTTCGTCGGTTTTTCTTGCCGCAGTCGGGATTCTTTACGGAACGGTCGGTACGCTCAACATGGCCGATCTTGCCCAAAGGATTCCTCTGCTCGAACACAGGGAGATGCTGTCGGTCGTGGCGGTGCTTTTCATGATCACCTTCGGTATCAAGGCGGCGATGTTTCCACTGTTCTTCTGGCTGCCAGCTTCTTACCATACGCCTCCGGTAGCGGTTTCGGCCATATTCGCCGGACTTCTGACGAAAGTCGGGGTCTATGCGATCATGCGATTCTTTACTACCGTCTTCGTCCATGAAGAGGCGTCGTTCATCCATCAGGCGCTGCTTGTTCTTTCTGCCTTCACGATGGTCGTGGGTGTGCTGGGCGCGGTGGCGCAGTACGACATGCGCAAGCTGCTCTCCTTCCATATCATCAGCCAGATAGGCTATATGATTTTCGCGCTTGCCATACAGTCTCCGCTCGCCATAGCGGGAGGATTGTTTTACATGATTCACAATATTGTCGCCAAAACAAACCTGTTTTATCTCAGCGGAATCATCCGGCGCCTGAAAGGCTCCTGGGATCTGAGGGAGATAGGAGGGATCTATCGTTTTTATCCGATGCTCGGACTGCTGTTTCTGATTCCGGCCCTGGGGCTTGCCGGTATCCCTCCCCTGTCCGGGTTCTGGGCGAAGTTTCTGGTGATCAAGGCGGGCTTGGATTCGGAGCACTATCTGCTGGTGGGGATTGCTCTCTGTGTCAGCATGCTTACCCTGTTTTCCATGATAAAAATATGGAACGAGGCGTTCTGGAAAGACGATCCTCTCGGAGAGGGAGGTGTTGAAGACGAGGCGTATTTGAGGATTCCAAGTACGAGGAAAGCGATGATCGTGGTGCCGATTGTCATACTGGGAGGCCTCACGGTGGTCTTCGGACTCTGGTTCGAACCGTTTTTCGGG
>JAKSDB010000169.1 GCA_022360415.1 Chlorobiales bacterium | reverse complement strand
CTAACGCTCGTTTGTAATACTTCTCTGCCGCGGCAGGGGACTTGCAATCGTATGACAGGAACTTTGCATAATTAGTCAAACTAACCACATGCTTCGGGTCTACCTCGATCGCCCGCTGGTAATACTTTTCCGCCTCGTCATGCTGTTTCCTCACAGTTTCAAGGAACGATGCGTAATTCCCTAATAACTCGACTGAATCCGGAATTTCTCGTATTCCTTCCTTATAAACCTTATCAGCCTTTTCAGGATCGGCTTCTATTAATGCCCGCAGTGCATAATACCACCAGTCTTTTTCTCCTCTGGAGACAATCTCAGACAATGCTGTACTTGCCTCGCTATCTTTATCCAGTGCTTTGGTTATTTTCTCGATCTGCTCCCTGTAGATTTTTGCGCGTTTTTCAGCGATTGTCAGCACTTGCTTGTCAAGACGATCAAACTCAAGGCGGTTGCCAATCTGAATCATCAACTCATCAAATCCTTTTACCGGAACGGCACATCCGTTTAGCTTTTCAACTACATCCCTTATCCTTTTGCCCGGTAAACCGTCGTTCCTTTTGAAACACCAAAATATGCCTCCCTCAATCCGTTCGAGTTTCTGCAGAAAACCCATCAGGCTCCCGTCATTACCGCCATACCCTATCACTATTGGTGTGTAGTATTTAAAGATTTCAGACAACTGTCTCGTGTACCCCTCGGCCATTGTTTCCATGTCTTCCGAGACATTCTTCGGAGAAAGCAGGAGGTCATGGTGTATCTTGATTATGAGCGGCCGGGTAGTGAACGGTTTGATAAAATGCGCCAGCGACTCGTGTCCGACAACGAGCGGTTTTTTCTGCGTGTAGATAAAGAGTGCGTCTTCGGTCAGGCTGTCAAAATTCGGAGTAATGACAATATTATGAGGAGTTTCGCTGAGAATCTGCGCAAGAATTGAATAGCCGCAACTCGGCTCTTTTCCCTCCATAAGCTTTTCAAGAAAAGCATAACCTGTCTGTTTGTCCAAGTCGTAACGCTTCCCAAAAATCTTTGAATAATGCGCTGCCGGGTCACTAAGGTCTATTTTTTCCGCCTTAAACCACTCCTGAAGTTCCTCTTTTTCATAATGGACTTCAAGTTCTTCCATCCAGATATCGACAAGCTCCCCACCCGTTTTTATTCCTGATGGCCTCGATGCACCAGAGCCGAGAATAAAACAGAACTTTTTGTCTGCCCGAATATTTTCACAAAAATGAGCGAGAAATGTCTTGAGTGATATTTGTTTCATTTTCCCGAAGCGCCTGTATTAATACAATGTGCTATCTTTTTATCCCCATAACATCACGTAAACAATTAATTAATATAGGCAAAACACCTGTAACGACTTGTTTTTAGCGTATAAACGACATAGCCTCTTGCTCGCATAGGGCATCGACGCTCACGACTCTTTCTCAACGAGATACTTCCAATACTTCATCGGCATGAACGAGCGCTGAATATCCGGATTCTTTCTTTCGGGAATGGCGATATGGGCGAAAAAAGCTTTCCACAACCGCTGCACCTCTGGCTCTTCATCTGCAAGTTCCGGTGAATGGAAGGATTCAAGGGTACCGAAATCGAGTTTTTTTCTGTTCCAGTGCGAGACAAGTGAACGTTTGACATCGTAGATAAACCACTCCTGGGTTCGGAGTCTTCGGGTAAAAAACCTGGACAGAGGTTGAATGATATTGAAATCGGGCTCCATCCGGGCAAGGTAACTGCCGTCATCGAGCATGGCGAAGCGGAGAAGACCTTTGAAACGATGCACCTCGCGACTGACCTTGCGGGCAAGGAAATGCACGGCGTGAACCGCCGGGTGGGTCAGATGAGCCTCGATACCGCCTCCGTAAAGAGAAACCATATGGATATAATGCAGAAGGCTTGTTTCCATCGCTTCCTTTTCGGACAAAATCACATACATCACCTGCCGGGCATTCTCAGGGTATGCCTCCGCAAACCTTCTTATAAGAATATCCGCCCTGTCTGCATCCGCAGCGATAAACATCCCTTCATCGAACAGGGTCTCCTGCTGCGGCTCTAGCGCAGCCTTGTGCGGATCGGTTTCATGCCGCAGAATATGGTCGATCGCGGAAAAAAGACCTTCGGTTGTCCCGTCGTAACGGTAAAGGTTCATTGTTGCAGTGATAAGTCAAAAGGAAAAAGTCAAAGGTCAAAAAGGGAGAACCATCTGACGTTGTTTGAGCAACTGTTGAACAGTACCGGTTTCGGCTGTGAGAAGTTTCTGACGGATCAACGCGGGCCTGTCGAACAACCGTTCGACCGGTCTCCCGGAACAGGTGATAAAATACCGTGCCCGTTTCATGACCACTCCGATCTTTTTCAGTCCGTCAGGAGTCATAACCGCATACCTGCGGGCTGCAACGATCCGCCTGGCGGAAGTGACGCCGATTCCGGGCACCCTCAGCAGTGCGGCATAGTCGGCCCGGTTGACGTCAACCGGGAAAAACTCCGGATGACGAAGTGCCCAAGCTGCCTTCGGGTCGAGATGCTCATCAAGAAAGGGATGCTCTTCCGAGAGAATTTCGTCGGCACTGAACCCGTAATTGCGCAGGAGCCAGTCAGCCTGGTAAAGACGGTGTTCCCGCTGTAACGGAGGTTTTGCAAGGACCGGCAGGCGGGTGTCGCGGTTAACCGGAACATAGGCCGAGTAATACACCCGTTTCAGGTTCATTGTTCTATACAATCCCTGCGAAAGTCGAAGAATTCTGTGGTCCGACTCAGGACTTGCACCGATTATCATCTGTGTGCTCTGTCCTGCTGGTGAAAAGCGGGGGACTTTGCGGCTTTTCTTTCTCTCAAGCCGGTTTGCGCTGATTGCCTCGCCGAGAAAACCCATCGGCTTGAGAATCGACTCTTTCTGTTTCTGCGGCGCCAGCTTGTTCAGCGAATCCCCGGAAGGCAACTCGATGTTTACGCTCAGACGATCGGCATAGAGACCTGCCTGGCGTACCAGCTCCGTGCTGCACCCCGGAATAACTTTCATATGTATGTAGCCGAAAAATTTCTTTTCCTCACGAAGCTGTTTCACAACTGCCACCATCCGGTCCATCGTGTAATCGGGACTCCGCATGACCGCAGAACTGAGAAAGAGACCTTCGATGTAATTTCGGCGATAAAATCTGATCGTAAGCTCAACCAGTTCTTCGACAGTGAAGGATGCGCGCTGAACCGGGTTCGAAGAACGGTTCACGCAATAGGCGCAATCGTAACGGCAGTCGTTGGAAAGCAGCACTTTCAGGAGTGAAATACAACGACCGTCATCAGACCATGAATGACAGATACCCCCGGTGAAAGCATTGCCGAGCGAACCTTCTCCTCCGTTCCTGTCGCT
>JAKSDB010000236.1 GCA_022360415.1 Chlorobiales bacterium | reverse complement strand
CGAATGGCACTATCGGTCTTTTCCTTGTGCTGGTAGTGCTTTCCCTGTTTCTTAACCTCCGGACGGCTTTCTGGGTTGCTCTCGGTATACCGTTTACCCTGCTTGGGGGTATTTCACTGCTTCCCCTGTTCGATGTAGAGCTGGACACCGTGACGCTTACCTCGCTCATCATCGTCATCGGTATTGTTGTCGATGATGCCATTATCATATCGGAAAACATTTTTCAACGGCGGGAGCGGGGCGAATCACCGATCGAAGCGGTTGTCAACGGTGTCTACCAGGTGTACAAGCCTGTGCTCACAACCGTTCTGACAACCTTTCTCGCGTTCGCTCCGATGTTTTTCATGCCGGGGATTCTGGGAAAGTTTGTCTTTGTAATTCCTCTCACGATTAGTCTTGCGCTTTTTGTGTCGCTCATCGAGGCGTTCCTGGTTCTTCCGGCGCATGTAATGCCGGGCTTGTACACGAGGGAAGGAGAAGACCCGAAGGCAACAATGAGGAACTGGTTCATACCGGTGCGCGATCTGTTTGAAAAAGTGCTTCTTTTTCTTCTGCGCCTTCGTTACGTGCTGGTTTTTCTCGGGTTTCTGACACTTGGAGGAGCCCTTTATTACGGCATCAACTATATCAGCTACATACTTTTCCCGACAAAGGGAGCCGACGCTTTCAACATCTGGATCGAGCTTCCGGTTGGAAGTTCATTGGAAGCAACGTCGGCAAAAGCGGCGGAGTTTGAAAAACTGCTTGAGGTACTCCCTGAAGAAGAGGTATCGGCATACCTGACAAGGATCGGGACACAGGCGGACATTGTACCCATCGAGCAGGAAAATTTTGCCGAGCTTGCCATCAAGCTTACCCCTTACGGCACAAGAGATCGTTCCGCGGACGAAATTGTCGCGGATATTCGTGAAAAAGCAATGGCTATCGGCGGTGTGGCAACAACAACCTTTTTTGTTGAATCCGGCGGGCCGCCTGTAGGTAAGCCGATAACGATAAGAGTTGTCGGTTCCGACGATTCTTTGAGGACAGCATTTGCCGATTCTGTGTTCAGCTATCTTGGCGCTATTGACGGTGTGACAGATCCGGATCGGGATGACAAAGAGGGAAAGGAGCAAATTGAAATATCCATACGTCACGACCGTCTTTCCCGGCTTGGGCTGTCGGTGGCGGATATCGCGAGAACGGTCAGAACGGCATATGACGGTCAGGTGGTCACCAGCGTTCGTTACGGTGAAGAGGAGGTGGATTTCAGGGTCATGCTCCAGAAGTTTGCCAGAAAGAAGCTCGAATATCTGCAGGAACTATCGATTCCCAACAAAACAGGCAGGTTGATTCCGTTGAAAGAGGTCGCCAGTTTCGAGCAAGGTTCGGGACCTTCCATTTTTCATCACTATGACGGCGAGCGGTCCGTAACGATTTCAGCGGATGTGCAGCAGGATACCGTAACGCCTATCGAGGTTATGCAGAAGGTTGAGAGTCATTTTGCAGGCACCCGCGATTTTCCCGGAATCAAACTGGTGTTCGGCGGGGAAGCCCAGGAATCGGAGGAATCTTTACGGGGATTGTTCGTTGCTTTCGGTGTTGCCGCATTCGGCATATACTTCCTGCTCATTCTTCTTTTCAACTCGTTGACACAGCCGCTGCTCGTCATGATGTCGATACCGTTTGCCATTATCGGTGTCGTCATCACCTTCGCGTTGCACGGTGAGGTATTCAGTTTCCTCGGACTGCTCGGTGTTGTCGGCATGGCAGGAGTCGTTGTCAATGATTCGCTTGTTCTTGTCAACTACCTCAATGAACTCTACAAGTCAGGGGAAAACAAGAACATACCACAACTGGTGGCGAAAGGGACTGCGGACCGCTTGCGGGCCATATTGCTTACGACGGTAACGACTGCGGCGGGTCTTCTGCCCCTGGCCTATGGCGTTGGAGGAACGGACGCCACGATGATGCCTATGGCGCTTGCCCTTGGTTGGGGGCTCTTGCTGGCAACCCCTCTGACGCTTGTTCTGATCCCCTGCCTCTACCAGATAGGTTTCGATATCAGAAGCCTTTTTTTGAAGATTTCAGGTGGAAGAAAAAGGACATAAATACTGTTTGGTATATCGTTTTTATACCGTACATTGTCTGCACGGAACCGGTTCTTTTTCTTGGGGCACCTCTATTTATTTGTTGCGCACCATAATTACTTCGTTGGTCGGTGCTCGAAATCCTCATGTACTCTGTGTACACTCCGGTATCTCTGGCTCCGTCTGCCTTGCACTCAAGGCGCTCACGACAATAATTAGAGGTGCCTTCTCAAAGAAACAGCTGATGCACTGACAGGTTTTTGCTGTATATGTGGCTATATATTATATTTGCAGTATCAATTATTGTTATATCAAATAGTGTTATGTTGAGGTGTATTCAAAGAGCGGGAAAGCTTGCTTTCGGCATTATCATGTTCTCTGTGGCTCTTGCCGGGTGTGATGGCGGAGGCAGGGGTGGAGGGATGCAGCAGCAGGCGCCATCGCTCCCTGTCATGAAAATCGAGCGCTCTTCCACGGTGGTGACAAAACAGTATTCAGCTCTTCTCGAAGGGGTTGTTACTGTCGAGGTCAGGCCGCAGGTTGACGGAACTCTCCAGCAAATAGCCGTCGATGAAGGCGCTTTCGTCAAGTCCGGTCAGCTGCTGTTCGTTATCGATGACCGTGTGTACCGGGAAGAGCTGAAGTCAGCCGTTGCCGCGCAACATGCTGCCAAAGCGGCTCTTGAAATTGCAGGGATAGAGGTCGAAAGGCTCAGGCCTCTGGTTAACAACGGAGTTGTGTCAGAGGTGCAGCTGAAGCAGGCCATGGCGAACCATCGTTCAGCCAGGGCAAGCCTCGAGCAGGCGGAGGCCGCTGTTCAGATGGCCCGTATCAACGTTGATTACACCCGGATAAAAGCTCCTGTGGGCGGCTATATCGGCGATATACCCTACCGTATCGGCAGTTTGGTAAACAAAAACCAGGCTGAACAGCTGACAACGCTGACGGACGTACACGAGATGCGTGCCTATTTCAGCATGAGCGAGATTGATTTTGTGCGTTTCAAGCAGCAGTTTTCCGGCAGCTCGATGGAGGAAAAGCTCTCTTCAGTGCCGCCGGTTACCCTGCTCCTTGCCGACGGAAGCCGATACCCTTTCGAAGGCAGACTCGATGCGATCAGCGGCCAGTTCGACCGTTCTACGGCATCGGTCATGTTTCGCGCAACGTTCCCCAATGCCGAAGGCAGGCTGCGATCAGGAAATACCGGGAAGGTGAACATTGCATATCGTTATGACAATGTCCTGCTGGTCCCTCAGGAAAGCACAGTAGATCTTCAGAACAAGATATTTGTAATAAAGGTCAATGATGAAAATGTCGTGTCAAGAACACCGATAACTGTCATCGGAAAAAGCAACTCCGATTATATTGTCAGCGATGGTGTCGAAGAAGGCGATATGATTGTTGTATCCGGGTTCGCCCGTCTGCCTGACGGAGCGGCGATCAATCCGCAGACGGCTGAAAAGAAGGACGTTCCCGATGAGAAAGAGCAAAACCGATGAACAGTGAAGTAGACGTCTGAACAATGTTTGAACGATTTATCAACAGGCCGGTTCTTGCCACGGTAATATCGGTTTTTATTTTCCTGCTCGGCGTAATCGGGATTACGCAGCTTCCCCTCACACAGTTTCCCGATATAGCTCCGCCCGCTGTTGAAGTATCGGCCACCTATCCGGGGGCCAATGCCGAAACAATTGCCCGTTCGGTCGCTCCCTCGCTCGAGGAGGCAATCAACGGTGTCGACGACATGACTCATATGACATCGACATCGAGCAACGACGGTTCTCTCCGCATCAACGTGTTTTTCAGGACCGGCACCGATCCCGACAAGGCCGCGGTTAACGTGCAGAACCGGGTGGCGACGGCAGCCAGCCAGCTGCCCGAAGAGGTGACGAGGTTCGGGGTGACAACCACCAAGACGCAGAACAGCATGATCATGGTGATCACGCTCTACAGTGACGATCCCGACACCTATGATGCGACGTTTCTGCAGAACTATGTGAAGATCAACATGCTTCCTGACATACAGCGTGTCAATGGGGTTGGCCAGACCATGGTGTTCGGGGCGAGAGACTACTCCATGCGCATATGGCTGAAGCCGGACAGGATGGCGGCGTATTCGGTGACGCCTCAGGAAGTGATTGCGGCAGTTCAGAGCCAGAATGTCGAAGCTGCGCCGGGCAGGTTCGGCGAAGGTACAGGCGAGGCTCTCGAACTGATCATCCGCTACAAGGGAAAAATGAAGGAGCCGGTTGAATACGGCAACATTATTCTTCGTACCAATGCGGACGGCTCGGTTCTGCGGCTCAGGGACGTGGCAAGGGTCGAGCTTGGCTCTTTCAGTTATGCGGTCGATGCGGATGCCAACGGCAAGGAGTCGGTGACAATGGCAATTTTTCAGGCCGCAGGCTCCAACTCCAATGATATCCAGATTGCCGTTCAGGATGTGCTCGAAAAAGCGGCGGAATCGTTCCCCACAGGCATAGACTACATTATTCCCTACAGTACGAAGAAGTCGCTCGACGAGTCGATCGAGCAGGTTATTGTCACCCTGCTGCAAGTTTTTGCGCTTGTCTTTCTGATCGTGTTCATTTTCCTGCAGGATTTCCGCTCGACGCTTATTCCGGCCATTGCAGTGCCTGTAGCCATTGTCGGGACATTTTTCTTCCTGACCCTTTTAGGTTTTTCCATCAACCTGCTGACCCTGTTCGCGCTTGTCCTCGCAATCGGGATTGTGGTCGATGATGCCATCGTTATTGTCGAAGCTGTTCATACAAGGATGGAAGAAGAGCATATGCCGGCAAGGGAGGCCACACATCAGGTCATGCGGGTGATTACCGGTGTGATCATATCTACAACGCTTGTTATTGCATCGGTCTTCCTTCCTGTGGGTTTTCTCGGTGGTTCGGTAGGGATGTTTTATCGCCAGTTTGCCTTTACGCTGGTAACGGCAATTCTGATATCGACGGTCAATGCGTTGACGCTCAGTCCGGCGCTCTGTGCCTTGTTTCTTGACAGAGATGCTAAAGGAGAGGAAGACATGGGCTGGTTCAAACGGACCAAGCGGCGTCTGTTCAGGGGTTTCAATGCAGGTTTTTCGGTGGTGACAGAGCGCTACGTCGGCACACTCAAGGTACTCATCCGGAACAAATGGATAAGCATTGGAGGGCTTGCCGTTGTGTCAGGGCTTGCCTTCTGGATGGCGTCTTCTGTCCCGTCAGGCTTTATTCCTGACGAAGACAGCGGCTTTTTCATTCTCTCCGCATCGCTTCCTCCCGGGGCATCGCTTGATCGTACAATGCAAACCCTTGACAAGGTCGAGGACATTCTGCAAGCGGAGGAGAGCGTTAACGACGTTATTTCGGTGGCAGGTTATGACCTGATAGCAGGAGCAAGTTCCCCTTCCGCCGGTGTTGTTTTTGCGAGCCTCAAGGACCCGGAAGAGCGCGGCAGGGTCAAAAATATCGGTGCTATCATGGGCGGGGTATCGCAAAAGCTTGCATCGATAAAAGAAGGATCATTTTTCCCGTTCCAGCCCCCTACCGTTCCGGGATTCGGTAATGTGGGCGGTCTCGAGATGGTGTTGCAGGACAGGACATCCGGCAGTCTGCAAAAGTTCGGAGAAACGGCCAACGGTTTTATTGGAGCGCTGATGGCCCGTCCGGAAATCGCGTTTGCATTTACCACGTTCAATACCGGCTATCCGCAATACGAGTTGCTGGTGGACGATGTAAAAGCCAACCAGCTCGGTGTTCGCGTCGATGAGCTGCTCGGGGTCATGCAGGCATATTACGGGAGTTTCCAGGCATCGGATTTCAACCGGTTCGGCAAATACTACAGGGTAATTGTTCAGGCTGAGGCGGAAGACCGCAGAGATCCCTCTTCGCTCGAAGGTGTATTCGTGAAAAACGCCATGGGCGACATGGTACCCGTACCTTCGCTGGTCAGCATGAAAAAAGTTTACGGGCCCCAGACAGTGGATCATTTCAACCTTTTCAACGCGTTGACCGTCAATGCCGTCGTCACCCCGGGATTTACCACCGGACAGGCACTCGAAGCGGCTCAACAGGTGGCGGGAGACGTGTTGCCTCCCGGTTTTTCCTGGGACTGGAAAGGGATGAGCCGCGAAGAGATCGAGTCGGGCGGCCAGGTGGTGTATATTTTTCTGCTTTCCCTTGCGTTTGTCTACCTCCTGCTTTCTGCGCAGTACGAAAGTTACATCCTGCCGCTTGCGGTTATTTTTTCGATCCCGACCGGTATTCTGGGTGTTTTTGCCGGCATACAACTGTTCGGCATCGAAAACAACATCTACGTGCAGGTTGCGATGGTTATGCTCATAGGATTGCTTGCAAAAAACGCTATTCTGATCGTGGAGTTTGCCATTCAACGCAGGAAAGCCGGGTATTCTCTTTTTGAATCGGCACTTGAGGGTTCGAGGGTGAGGCTTCGGCCTATTCTCATGACCTCGCTTACCTTCGCTCTCGGCCTTCTGCCGCTTCTCTGGGTGTCCGGGCCATCCGCCCTCGGCAACCACTCTATCGGCGCCGCGGCGG
>JAKSDB010000142.1 GCA_022360415.1 Chlorobiales bacterium | reverse complement strand
TTCGCAGAAACGTTCGTTTGTCCGAGGCCCCCAGCCATGGTAAGCCCGCATTGCTTTATGATGCCCAGAGCCTGGGGTCAAAGGATTACCTCGATCTGGCAAAGGAGATTTTCGAGAGGGACGGCAATATAAGGAAGTTCAGAGTAAAGCGTCAGTAATTCTCCGGTTCGTGTTCACCGGTCATATTAGACATATGGCTATCGTAGATAATTATGGCTAAAAAAGGACTTGGAAAAGGTCTCAAGGCCCTCATCCCTGATGAAGGTTATTTGCCGCCTGACAGGGCTGATGAAGAGCCCCGGGTTCCGACAGGCTCTGTTGGCAGTCTGCCTGTCGAGAAAATCAGGGTAAACCCGTTCCAGCCAAGGAAGGATTTTGATGAAACGGCACTTGAAGATCTCAAAAACTCCATTATTGAAAACGGGATCATTCAGCCGGTAACAGTCAGTAAGGATGGTGACGGCTATCAATTGATAAGCGGTGAACGGCGGCTCCGGGCGGTTCGGAAAGCGGGCTTCAAGTTTATCCCCGGCTATATTATCGAAGAGCATGAAGACGCAGGTAAACTGGAGCTGGCATTGATTGAGAACATTCAGCGGGAAGACCTCAATGCCATTGAGATTGCACTTGCCCTGAAAAGCCTTGTTACAACCTGTAACCTGACACAGGACGAGATTGCCCAGAAAGTCGGAAAAAACCGGTCAACCATCAGCAATTTTCTGAGATTGCTGAAACTTCCGGCCGCGATACAGGACAGTATCCGGCAGAAGGAGATATCGTCGGGTCACGCAAGGGCGCTGATAAACCTGCCGAACCAGAGCCAGCAGATAAAGGTGTGGCAGCAGATCATAAGAAAAAAGTTATCCGTTCGACAGACAGAGGACCTTGTCAACAAGCTTTTCAGGGAAACATCTGAGAAAACTTCCGGCCGGAAGAAAGAGGGCGGAGGAGTTTCCCATTATGAACAGATCGAGTCCAGGCTGCGGGAACGTTTTGCCACAAAAGTCAGAATAGTTGAAAAAAACAAAGGCAAGGGCGAGATCCATATCCAGTATTTTTCATCTGATGATCTCGAGAGAATCCTCGAAATAATGCATTATGAGTAAAGGCAGCAGGATAGCGGTAACGATATTCTTTGCGGCTGCACTGGCAACAATGACATCTCCTTCATGTGCCAGGGCAGAAGAGCCGGCGTTTCCCGATACCGATACTACAGCGGATGTGATCCAGGGGGCGCTCTTTGTCGAAGCACAGAATGAGAGCAGTCAACAAACGGAAGGGGGCGACCGGCGTATGCAGCCCTGGAAAGTTGCGATGATATCCGCAGTACTTCCCGGTTACGGCCAGGTGTACAACGGTTCCATCTGGAAAGTGCCGATACTGTACGGTCTTCTGGGCTATTTCGGGTACCGTACCATTGATTATAACGACAGTTATGTGGAATTCAGGGACAAGTATGCCCAGGACCCTGAAGGGCCGGACGCATCCTTTTTCCAGGGGGAGCGGGACCGTTACCAGGAAAAACGCAACCAGCAGATTCTGTTTTTTGTACTGGCTTATCTTGCCGGGATTGTCGATGCGTATGTCGATGCTCATCTTTATGATTTCGACACTGTTTCTGAAGAAGCGATCTCATCGGTATATGGGCCGGAAGAACCCTATCCTTCTGTCAGTGTCAGTTTAAAGTTTTAGATTTGGCTGAACTCTCTGGGGTGCTGGATGGTTCAATGAATAGATCAAGCCATTTTAACTTTTGAATTTTGACTTTTTCATGAAGTACGCACTTGTTGGATATGGAAAAATGGGACAACAGGTCGCCGGTATACTGGAGGACTCCGGTGAACATGAAGTCTATAGGGTTCTCGATGTCGATGCGGCTATTACGGAAAAGAGTTTTACCGGAAGTGATGTTATTATAGATTTTACCGTTCGGGATGCTTTTCTTTCCAACCTTCCGGCAATGCTTGCATCAAAAGTGCCTGTCGTCGTTGGTACAACAGGCTGGGACGCTGATATGCCGGAAGTCAGAAAAATGGTGGAAGAAGCCGGGACCTCGCTGCTGTACTCGGCAAACTTTTCACTTGGGGTCAACATCTTTCTCCGTACCGTGCGCGAGGCTGCTCGCATGATCGCGCCTTTCGATGACTTCGATATTGCCTTTTCAGAGCAGCATCATACCGCCAAGGT
>JAKSDB010000309.1 GCA_022360415.1 Chlorobiales bacterium | reverse complement strand
TGTCCTCCTGCCGTTGCGAAAAAGGTTTCTGAGGGAAAGATGTGCAAGCTTGATAATATTCACAGAGAGAGATAATCAGTCGATTGACAATTTTCCGTCCAGTATACGAACAACTTTTGATATTCTTTCAAGCACGACAATATCATGAGAGGCAACAAATACGGAAAGCTCATCATCACTGTTCAGGTTAAGCAGGAGGTCGAGAATATCCCCCCCTGTCTTACTGTCAAGGTTTGCAGTGGGTTCATCAGCGAGAATCAGCGAAGGATTGCCGACAATGGCCCTTGCAATTGCTACCCGTTGCTGCTGTCCTCCGGACAGCTGCCTTGGATAGTGATGCTTCCTGTCATAGAGCCCTACTTTTTCAAGCACCTCATTGACACGATCTTTAACGAAAGAACTTCCAAACCCCCTGAACAAAAGCGGTATCTCGGCATTCTCATAGGCTGTAAGCACCGGAATAAGATTGAAAGACTGGAATACAAAACCGATCTTTTCAAGCCTTACCGGAGCAAGCTCCTCGAGGCTTTTCATTGTAATATCAATCCCGTCAATGATAACGCTTCCTGAATCCTGTTTGTCAATACAGCCAAGAAGGTGCAGCAAGGTGGATTTGCCGCTTCCTGAAGGCCCGACAAGTACATAAGCTTCTCCTTTTGCAAGTGAAAGACTTACGCCTTCCAGTGCGGTTACCTGTCCGTCGCCTTTACCATAAAACCTGGAGACGTCAACCAGCTCCGCGATCGTTTCTTTGCTCATTGTGCCGCTTTTCTCTCAGGTTTACATGTTCAAGTACAGCATTTCTGACTGTTTTCCGTTTCATAACCCATAAGCAGGATGTATTTCCCCCATTCTTTTTTGATTTTCCGGCGCTCATCGTCTGACAGCCCGAATGAGTTTCTTGTATAATCCTTTACCGACTCGAGGTATTCAATCATCCCTTTACTATCAACATCAAAACCATCAAGCCCTATCTCTCTGTAGATCCTCGACATCTCCTCAAGAGGATTCTCGACAAGATCCTCATATTTAACACAGGAACAAACTCCTTCCGGAACCTGCTCACCCTCTTCATAAAACTTGTCAAGAAGTGATTTGTAACCATACAATACGTTCTCCCGCATCTCTTGTGATGAAACCTTCTGCAGCGCAAAACAATCGGTTTTTTTGTGCATATTCATCGTTGACACATAAACATCGTATGGGTTTCTGTATATGTATACAAACCTTGCTCCGGGATACATCGACAGAAGCTTGCATACTTTAGAAGTATTGTAAGGATTCTTGAGCAAAAGCCTTTTCCCTCCGCTGCAGACACTCGATTGTAATATGACATCATGATACGTTTGCTCCCACAGAATAAGCTCCTCCTCAGAGAGGTCCTCCAGAAGAGCAAACTTTCTGAAGTACTCTCGGAAACGTTTTCTGAAAATCAAACCGTGAAAAAAACTGTAGGGTGTCGTATTTGCTATGGAAAACTCTTCTTCAGCCGGCGAGTCAATATCAAACTTTACATTGTCCATCGGCCTCGTAAATGACAGCTTTCTGAGTAGTTTGTTCAGGAAGGAGTTTTTGTTTCTTAACCACAAACTAAAAAAAGGGAAAACGGCGTCAATCTGGTTAATGCCGCCGAACCTTCCCGAAGCAGACATGAGGTAATGCAGATGGGTCGTTCCACTTCGCCAGTGACCGATAACAAATATGGGCGGTTCGGAAAGGCTTGCAGACTTTACTGCTGATCGCCGCCTGATCCCGGCGAAAAGCCGAAATGGAGTGAGGAGAAGAAGTACAATGACAGTAAAAAGAGCCAAAGGTATTCTATCGAGATCAATCCCTTTGTTGCCGATAACCAGACGAAACCAGTTTGACATCGAAGTACCAAGGTAAGGATTCTGAAAAAGAGTGGTAATCTTGTTAATCATTTCTACGATCTCCTTAAACCGGTCTCGATATCCCAATTTTTTCTCCTCGATCCTCAATTCCAAAAAAAGTCTACGATACTATTTAACATCTGGTAATCGTTTTTGTGCTCATGATTCTGGTGTTCTATCTAGGTTAAATACTTTGTGTTTGTGACTATGTTCAGCTTCATACCCCATAAGCCTGATATATTCCCCCCATTCCTGTTCAATTATCCGGCACTCCTCCTCACCCAGTCTGAAAGTGTTGGCGGTGTAATCCTTGACCGACTTGAGATACTCGATCATTCCCTTGCTGTCGGTTTCAAAACCATCAAGCCCGATGTCTTTATAAACTCTGGCCATCTCCTCAAGAGGATTCTCGACAAGGTCTTCATATTTTATAAATGAGCAACATCCTTCCGGAATTTCTTCAACCTCTTCATAGAACCTTTCAAGCAATGATTTGTATGCGGCCAAGACGTTTTCCTGTGTCTCTGATCCGGAAATTCTCTGCAGCGCGATATAATCAGTCTTTTTATACATGTTCATGGTTGAAGCATACACTTTGTAAGGATTTCTGTATATGTATATAAACTTGGCCCCGGGATACATAGACAGAAGCATTTTCATTTTCGACGTATTGTAAGGATTCTTGAGCAGCAGCCTTTTTCCACTGCTGCAAACATTCGACTGCAGCAGAATATCATTATAGGCCTTCTTCCACTGTGCAAGTACATTTTCGGAGATTCCCTCTAAAAGAAGGAATTGATTCAAATATTCCTGGTAGTGCTTTTTGAAAACCCAGCCATGAAAAAAGCTGTACGGAGAGGTATGAGCCACAGCAAATTCCTCTTCTGCAGGACAATCAACGCCCACATTGACATTATCCTGGTGCCTTTTCCAGGATAATCTTTTGAGCATCCTGTTCAGTAAAGATTTTTCATCTCTTATCCACAAGCTGAAAAAAGGATAAAAAGCGTCAAAGGAGTGAATACCTCCGAACCGTCCCGAGGCAGACATGAGGTAGTGCAGATGGGTCGTTCCGCTTCGCCAGTGACCGATAATAAATATAGGTGGTTCTGAGAGGCTGGCCGATTTGATAGCGGACCGGCGGCCTATCGAAGCCGCAAGTCGAAACGGAGCGAGTAGAAACAGCCCGATGGTGATAAACAGGGCTAACGGAATTCTGTTCAGATCGACCCCTTTGTTGGCAATGATCAGGCTAAACCAGTTTGACAATGAAGTGCCAAAATACGGATATCGAAAACAATTGATAATCTTTTTTATCATTCTACCTTGTAGGCTTCATTGATCAGGAAGGGAACAGGTTACCGGCACAAGAGCCTGGTTTTATACTTTCTCGAGTAACATCCCGGCAATGGTGAGCCCCGGGCCAAAGGCCATGCTCAGGATCTTGCTGCCGACAGGAACAGAATCATCATTCATGACTTCCCGCAGAATGTAGGGAATGGTTGCGGACGACATGTTACCGTTCTCATAGAGCACCTTGCCGCTCAGTGCGACATCTTCATCTGTAAGACCCAGCTGCTCGCATATCTTCTTCACGATCAGCGGTCCCCCCGGATGTATAGCGTATGCCACGTTACCTTGCTGTTTCTCCTTTTCAAAATCCAGGCCCAGATCTGCGAACATCTCGTCGACATAAGGCCTTACCGTGTCCCTTATCGCATAGGGCACACTCAGCGCGAGGGTCATGTTGAAATTGTGGGAGCCGAGGTGCCATGTCATACCGTCCAGTGAATCCTTTATGAGGTGCTCCTTGATGGCAAGTATTTTCAAACCCCTTTTTCCAGTCCCTGCAAACTGCTCTTCGGGGTAAGCGGAATACCTGATAAAACCATCCCCAAAGAGACTCATGGTGATAATCTGTTCGGGACTGTCCTCAACAATCTTGGTATGGGCACTCAGTATCTCGGTGTGTACGATATCTACACGGTTTTTCGGGGGAGTGATTCCCATTCTTGCCGAGCTCAGAAATCCATGGGCCATCCTGAGGGCAGGCAGCGAACCGTAGCACCCCATATGATAACTGTGTGTAACCGTAGTTTTTAGCCATCCCTTCTCCGAGAAAAACTGTTCGACCGGACTGGGAGAAAGGTAACCGGAACAGGTGACATGAATGATATCATCGGGTGGTGTCTCAATCCCTGCATACATCTCCCTTATCGACTTCCCTGCAAACCTGTCATAAAGCCCCATTCTCTCTTCGAGATTGAGCCCTTGAGGATTTCTGTGGTCCGAGATCATCTCCTTGAAAAGCGGTGAACGAAGGGCGGTCTGCATAAATTTGCCCTTGCTTGCGATTTTCTGGCCTATCGTGACGTTCCCGTCGTAGTCCGATGCGGCGAGCACCATGTAACGCTGCTTGATGTATTTTGTTGCAACGCCGTACTGGGAAACCTTCACCCTCGACTTTTTCAGTTGCTCGTCAACCTCTTTCTGATCCGTTATATTGTGCTCAACGCACTTGGCTTTCGCCAGTGCCATCGCAAGGAGATCATTTGCCAGCTCCTGGGGAACGGGTGGAGAAGGCTTGACTGAAACAAAGTCCGAAAGGACAATGCCATGCAGAGCCTTTGTGCTATGCTGGTTCATGATGTTTTTACAACCTTTAATGTATTTTTAAGCCAACAACCCCTTGCCGCCATCAATGACAATATTCTGCCCTACAATCTGCCCCGCCGCGTCGGTCGTCAGGAACCTGACCAGCTCCGCGACCTGCTCCGGCGTGGTCAACTGTCCCGAAGGCGTGTAGTCGAGCGTCATGTTCAGCATCTGCTCAAGTTCCGGCAATGCTTTTGCCGCCTCGGTCATGACAAGCCCGGGACAAACCAGGTTCACCGTTATTCCTTCAGGTGCCAGCTCATGCGCGTAATGGCGAAACAGCGCTTCCATGGCGCCTTTCGTAGATGCAACCGCGGCATATTTCGGGATGACGCGGGTTCCTCCCGGTGAGGTGATACCGATAATTCTGCTCCCCCTGCCCATTTTGCCTTTCAGCTCGGTTGTCAGCTTGTGCACGGCGAAAAAATTGATCTCGAACGTCCATTTCAGGTGCCTCTCCGAAAGATCCAT
>JAKSDB010000308.1 GCA_022360415.1 Chlorobiales bacterium | reverse complement strand
TTCATCGTCACGATAGTCAATCTGTTTTCCCGTTCTCTGCATTGGTATAGTATATAGTTTATCGTAAATTTACGATAATAACAGAACAAACAAAACGCTTTGCCTGGTTTCGGGGCATCGGCCCTCTGCAATGTAAAACCTTTGCAAAACGTGTAGTGACACATCCTTGCAAACAGCTACCTTTTTTTGTTTACTCAAATGCCAATAAACCGGCGCTTCGCATCTGCTAAAGATGCCTTGTCCGGGAAAAAGAACAATCATGGACAAAAAACAAAAAGTACTTTTTCTCTGCACAGGCAACTCCGCCCGCAGCCAGATGGCAGAGGGATTTTTACGCTCAATGGCCGGAGACCGTTTCGAGCCGCTCAGTGCCGGAATGGAAGCAAAAGACAGGGTTCATCCCATGGCGGTCCAGGTCATGCAGGAAGTCGATATCGACATCAGCAATCAGCACCCCAAGGGACTGGAAGAATACCTCGGCAAAACGTTCATTCAATACCTTATCATAGTCTGCAACAAGGCCAATGAAACCTGCCCGAGAATCTGGCCCGGCCTTATGAGCCAGGAAAACCGTTACTACTGGCCGTTTGACGACCCTGCGGAAGCAGAGGGAACGGAGGAAGAAAAACTCAATGTCTTCAGACGTGTCCGCGACGAGATCAGGGACAAACTCGCCGAGTGGGTCAAGGAGCACTAAGCGTGTCAGTCGGCAGTTGGCAAGAACAGCCTGGATATAGAAAAAGCCGTCCCGGTAATACTGAGGCGGCTTTTTTTCTTTACCGGCAACGCACCATCACCTTACTCATTCAAAATAGTCAATATCGTATCGGGGGATTTACTGACCAGATTAAGCAAAACAAGCGCGGGCCCCTGAGGTTTACGGTCGCCTCGCTCCCAATGCCGTAACGTTGCCACGCTGATACCAAATGCAGCAGCAAACTCATCCTGAGTCAGTTGAGTCTTTTGCCGAATGGTTTTCACATTCACAGGTTCCGGCTTGAAAACTCTGACACTGAGTTTTTTCCCCTGCGAATATTCGACAGCTTCTTCCAGCCCCTTTTTTATACTCTCAAATGTACTACTCATGTGTCTCTCCTGTAATGTTGTACCAGCAGTTTTGTCAATTCCCCGCAAGTTTACGGATGAATTCAGGCAAGTCAACAATGATTAAATTCATGCACCAATATAATCCAATGGATTACTCACCCAAAAAAAGCTATCGCTTTTTAGAATCAGGAATTTGATTTCACCTTTGGTGGACAGAAAACCGATAAGATGGATAAATAAATAAGGAGCCGCCTGTGTTCGGCAGAAAAAATAAAGTATATTTTACAGCGACGAGTTAACAAGTTCAACTATTTGTAATACAACATAAGCTCATGACGATACTTGCTTATATTCTTGCTTTTTTTACGATAGGCTGGGGAAGTGGAATTGTTGGATTGGTTTTTATGCCTCTTATAATGGCAGCCATTAAGTCCCCGGGTAGTTTGATCCATCGTTGCGCAAATTTTTCAGTCAATCTTGTAGCTACTTTTATTGCCACGTACGCGGTTTCATTTGTTTGTAGTTGGTTAAATGTTGAGACTGTTTATGCAATGTTTGCGCTGCCTTTTTTTGCAATGATTTCAAATGACCTAAAGCGTATATCAGCACAAGCTTCTTCAGATTCTAATCTGACCGATAATCCTGATGTCCCAGAGATAATCTTAGGAATTGAAGTCTCCAATCTTTGGGCAGATATAATTGGATTTGGACTTGCGATTGTATTAATGTCACCGTTAAATCTTTTTTAAATGGAAGGGTAACTCAAAAAACAATCGTTCTTCAGGTTACAGCAAGTAGCTTTAGAGGCATTAAATGTAATGAATGTTTGCCGGAAGGATAATGACAAAAAGGAAAAAGGTTCTAGTCGAAAAGGAACGAAAAGTGACTACTTACGCTGAGCTGTGGCACACCTCCTTTTGTTTGCTTAAAAAAGGGCAAGAAGATCCCAAAGGGTCTTTTCATCAAGTAATGGCCAGCCTCGTATTCACTGCATTCACTCTGGAAGCCTACCTGAACCACATAGGGGCCAAGCTCTTCCTGTGCTGGAGCGATCTTGAGCGGCTTTCCCCACGAGAAAAGATGAACGTCATTGCAGAGCACCTTAACGTCAACATCGATTACAGTAAACGCCCTTGGCAGGTCATGAAGAAAATGTTCCAATTCCGGAACGACATCGCCCACGGAAAGTCAATAATAGAAAGGTTCAAAGACACTGTACCTCTCGAAGAGCACGATGAATATGGCCCCCCATGGTTTGTCCAGACGCGTTGGGAGAAATACTGTACCGAGAAAAACGCAATACGGTCAAGAGAGGACGTTGAGCAGATCGCTCAAATCTTTCACGAGGCAGCGGGATTCAAAGATGACTACCCATTCATAAAAGGTTTGCAGTCTGGAAGTTCGACCGTATTTGAGGAGTAAGTCCGCAAATAAAACGTGAAGCTGACCACCTCCAAAATGCTGAAGCTTATCGTTATTCTCTTGTACAACGCAAAGATAAGCTTTTGTTCCAATGAAATTCGATAAGCCCCTTTTGTTTTTCGTTGCTGCCCAGTACTCCCTTTTTAAGATTCACACCAGTAAAAAATATTTGTGAACTATATCACTAAGTGATACGTTTAAGCATGAGAGTCTTCAAAAACAAGTGGTTCCATCGTTGGGCGCGCAGGGAAAAAATCTCCGATGCGCTCCTGCTGCAGGCTGCTGAGGAAATTGTGGCAGGACAAGTGGAAGCTGACTTGGGAGGCTGTCTGTTCAAAAAACGGTTGCCAAGGGCAGGGAGTGGAAAAAGCGGTGGTTACCGGGTCCTTGTCGGATACAAAAAACCGAATGTGGAACGGCTGATTTTTCTCTACGCTTTTTCCAAAAACAAGCGCACCAATATCTCGGAGAAGGACAAAACGGCGCTTCGTCTTGTTGCGGAATCATTTGTGTCGTCGACTGAAAAAGAGCTTAACGAGTTGCTGAATCAACAATCAATTTGGGAGATAAAAGACTATGAGTAAAATTCTCGATATAGCCAATGACATGGCAAAGGACCTGTTCAAAGTTGGTGCCATGGATGCAATAACCATGCGTCAGGTAGAAGCGCTTTGTCTGCCGAAAAAACGGATGTTCCAGGCTGAAGATATCCGAAGAATCCGGACGGAAAACCATGTCAGCCAGACCGTATTTGCAGCCATGCTCGGCATCGGAAAAACAACCGTCCAGCAGTGGGAACGGGGCGAAAAAAAACCAAGCGGAGCCGCTCAGCGGTTGCTCGATCTTGTCGATAGAAAAGGACTCAAGGTGTTGAGTTGATCCCATCGTTCAGAAACTCTAACCTCAGAATTCACGCAAGCTATCGGATGGCCACAAAAGCCGCCTCTGGAATACCGCGGCGGCTTTTGTAATAATTGCAATGCCAAAGTGTACAGTTAAGAAGACTTAGAGGTGATTTCCTGAAGAGAAAACTCGGAGAGCATCGCATTCATTTTTGCATGTTCTATTGTCATACTGACAAGATTTCCCTTCTCATCAATATCGATATAGATGTTTTCACTGATTTCTTTTGTCTCTTGCACCTCACTATCAATGAACTCAATATGAGCTGTGTCTGTATCTGAAAAATATTTTACTCTCATGTTTTTGCGTCTCGCATAGCAAGCCCATCTTTCAAATGCTTTAGCCATATTCTACAATGATCTTCAAAAATAATTTTTTACATATTTTCTGAAATTTTCGAAAACCTTTTTACGGCCGAGTTGAGCGGAATAGGCAACACGTCAGACCGAAGGTCCGTAAGCGCAGGACATTTCCGCTTGAACGATTTGTTGGGCGCGCGCGAATCAGCGCATGTCGGAAACGAATCTTTTGAGTTTACTCAACTCGGCTCTCCGGTAGTGTTACTTCGATTCCTCCACCACTCGATCCACCGCCATTTCGATATCCTTCTCTGGTACTCCCTGCTCCTGCAGGTAGCGTCTAACTTCATCTTTGTCCTTACGTTTCTCGTATCGGTGGCGGGCTTCTTTCAGGATGCGATCTGCGATCTCACGAACAAGGGCATCTTTGTGTTCTGCAGCCACGTTTTGAGCCTCGCTTGCGTTAAGACCCAGTCGCTTTGCGATCTTGATGGCACCTCCCATGTCGCCACCACCGGCGAAGTGCTGAATGATCTGGGTGCTGGCCTTGTTCGTCGCACTCTTTAACAAGGGTGACACAAGCATCGCACGTAGGAGATAGAAAGCGATGATAGCGACCGCGAGAGACACCGCCCAAGCAGCGGTGCCCATTTCGGCTGTCGCTACCCGTAGGAATCCGAAGACGGCGAGGGCGAGCACGAAGTTTACAAACTTGGCGAATCCGATCATCTGTTATCCTCCTTTCTGTTTGTGATGCGACTCTCTCCCGTGCCGAACAATAATTAGATTGATCCGTCTAAACTGCAGGTTTTCGAATTGCAACCCATATAAGACGCGATCCCCCTCCTAAATGCTGTTAATGGACTATAAATTAATCTCTTATGATAACATGGATGTAAATCATAGTTGTGCTCTCATCTTTGTGCCCTAACAACTGCTGCACCGTGCAAATAACGTGTTTCGGTATCTACGTTCATGTTTTTTTGTCAGTACCTGCATAGCAGAACAACCACTAGCACCAAAATAAAAAAGTAATTCCTGCCTACCAACCGTAAAGTTATCGGCTCAACGAAACAAGCAAGGGGGAATCTTGGATAAAATAGGTCGGCTATCAGCATCGGGGGTAAAGAGCATGATCACCATACATACGGCATCAGCCTCCATCTGACCTTACGGCAATATTCTTCATAACCGGCAAGCTGCTCTTGCAGGAAACGGTCTTCACGAATTGTCCGCACAATCATGACCGCAGCCGGTATCGCGGTGCTCAACAAAGCTATCCACGAACCAACCATTACCGAAAACCCGATCCAGGTCCCGATAACCGAGAGATAGCCGGGATGGCGAACAAATCGGTATGGGCCGGTAGTGACGACATACTGGCCCCGATCCTCCTGAAGGCGCACAACAGTTGAAAAGAACTGATTGGTGAGCATGGCCCAATAGACAAGGGACAACGAAACCAGGAGAAAAATTCCGCCAGCAGGACGTATTTCGACAGGGATGCCGCCCAGCCATTGGATTCTTCCTATATCCAAACCCGTAAAGACCAGATAGACCAGGACACTTACAATATAGAGGCGCAAGAGCGTCTTGTCCCATGCCTGTATGCCT
>JAKSDB010000204.1 GCA_022360415.1 Chlorobiales bacterium | reverse complement strand
CAGACGCAGCTGCGCTTTATTCCCGCACAGTGGACGGATTTTATTTTCTGCGTCATTGGAGAAGAGATGGGCTTAATCGGCAGCGTTGTTTTGCTCGGTCTTTTTCTCGCTCTTTTTCTCAGGATGCTCTGGCTCGTCAGCGTTATCAAAAACAGGTTTGTCGAGCTGACCCTTGTCGGATTTGTCGCTCTCTGGCTGGCACATGTCATGATCAATATCGGTATGACCATCGGTCTTTTTCCGGTTATAGGTGTTCCCTTGCCCTTTCTTTCTTACGGAGGTTCCTCCCTTCTTGGCAATATGGCTATGGTGGCTCTGGCAATGAACTTTTTCAGAAATAAAAGAAATCTGGGGTACTGAACAAGATAGATGGATTCAGAATTGAGAGTCGAGAATTGACAGGTAAAAGAAGGGAAAACAGGAGATGGATATCACGGCATAAAAAAACAACAAGGCGGTCCAGTGATTGCCTTGTTGTTTATTCTGGCGTGAGAAAAAGAGAAAAAGCGCTATGGGGGGAACGCTCTTACCTGATTTTGTACACGAACCGCTTTCCTCCCTTCCCTGCAGGTATACGTTCGATTTCAGGATCTGAAGTGCCGTATTTATTGAACCACAGGCTGACAGCAGTTCCTTTCGTATTAAGCGCGTCTGCAATTTCTTTCGGCTTGAATGTGGTTGAAGGATTGGAACGGAGCAGATCCTTTATTGCTTCACCCAGTTTGCCTCTTCCGTACTTTGTGTAGCCGCCTTTAGCGGTTGCCGCACCGGTTGCCGATTCAAGTTTTGAAAGGTTCTGGTCAAGCTTTTTTATGACGGCGGAAAGTTCATCTTCAACCGGTTTTATTTTTTCCGCGTATTCGCTCTGTAGTTGAGCTATTGCATTCTGTAAATCTTTCTTTCTTTCAACAAGTGACTGAAACTGATCGATTTTTTGAATGAAAAGGTCATATTTGTCAGGGGCTGCTGCATCTTTTTTTCCAATTCTCATTTGTGATTCCGCTTTTTTGATTTATAAAAAATATATTCACGCATGTTTAATATAATAGAAATAAAAGATGTAGGCAATAATTTTTATTTTTTGTGATTTATTCTGTTTCGGCCAGGATGCATGTGATGTTAGTTACTGATTTTTCCTTGTTACTGTGTTGAAACTATCAGTCAGTCGTGTTTCGTTTTTATGAATTGATAATTCAGTGTGTTGTATATATGTGTTTGTGTGTTGACGTTTTGTCGATAATAATCTTACTATCATTGGGCATCCCGACAAGTCGGGACGCTCGGTTCAGGTACTTTCGTGATGAATAAGGATAAGAAAAATAAACGTGTTCATGTACAGACGCTCGGGTGTAAACTCAACTATGCGGAGACCTCTGCAATACTGGAGAGTTTTGTGCGGAACGGTTGGGAAATATCGTCAGGTGATGATGTGCCCGATCTTGTCATTATACATACTTGCGCAGTAACCGGAAAAGCGGGGCAGAAATCGAGACGGCAAACAAGAAAAATGATAAAAAAATATCCAGACAGCAGGATTGCGGTGGTTGGATGCTATGCACAGTTGAGCCCCGAAAATATAGAAAATATCAGCGGAGTCGATGTTATTCTTGGTTCAGAAGAGAAGTTTGCAACAGAAAAATACATAGCGGATTATAACAGGGTAGTATACAAAGAAATATCATCGCCGGTAACTTTTGAAAAAGCGATCCCTGCTCATTCGCTTCTCTGCGACAGAGCTTCGGGCAGGACGCGTGCTTTTCTGAAAATTCAGGATGGGTGCAGTTATGGGTGTGCGTATTGTGTCATTCCTCTTGCGAGAGGAAGATCGCGATCAGTATCTTTTGAGAATGTAATAGAGGGCGCTTGTGAACTGGCAGCTGCAGGATACCGGGAAATTGTGCTGACCGGTGTCAATATTGCAGACTATCGGAGCGGTTCGGCAACGATAGTCGAACTGCTGAAAGAGCTGGATTCACTCAATAACTTAAGGATCAGGGTAAGCTCCATTGAACCGGACGTTCTCAGTGACAAATTGATCGAGACAGTTGCTTCTTCCTCAAGGGTCATGCCTCATTTCCATCTTCCGCTCCAGTCCGGCTCAGACAATATTCTTGCATTGATGAGGCGCCGCTATACCTCTGCAAGTTACAGGGAGCGTTTTCTGATGGCAGCCGGGACCATACCCGGTTGTGCTATCGGGGCCGATGTTATTACAGGATATCCGGGTGAGACTGAAACGGATTTTCGGTCGACATACAGGCTTCTCGAGTCGCTTCCTGCGGCATATCTGCATGTTTTTCCCTGTTCAGTCAGACCGGGAACGGTACTTGAAGATCAGATGTCATCAGGTGCACTGAAAGCAATCTCTCCTGAAACAGCGCATACGAGAAGCAACCTGCTTCTGGCTCTTGCCGAAACCAAACAGAAACAGTTTGCACAGAAATATATCGGAAAAAAACTCAAGGTGCTTTTCGAAGGATGCATAACCTCTGAAAAAGGAGAAAACATCATCTCGGGTTACTCTGAAAACTATTTGCGGGTAAACGTCAGAGTTGAAAACTCCCGTCCCCTTGACCTTGTTGGAAGGGAAAAAACGGTTAGGGTCGAAAACATTGACGGGGATTTGATTTTAGAAGGCAGATTTGTAACTTAGAAACCATTTTGTCGGAAAATATCCACTTGTTAACCTGTTCAAACACATACTCCAATGGCTATCAAATCCCGTATTCGTACTATTCCCGACTATCCCAAGAAAGGAATCATGTTTCGCGATATTACCACTCTTCTCAAAGATCCGGTGGGGTTCAGGCTTGTTATCGATCAGCTCACTCAGCACTATATCGAGAACGGAGTTGATTTTGATATGATTGTGGGCATGGAGGCAAGGGGTTTTATCATAGGCGGGGCGCTTTCCTACACTCTCGGGAAAGGGTTTGTGCCGATCAGAAAGCCGGGTAAACTTCCCGGGGAGGTTGTCGATCAGGAGTACCAGCTCGAATACGGAACCGACAAAGTGGAAATGCATATCGATGCTCTTGAGCAAGGTACCCGCGTCCTTCTCGTTGATGATCTGCTCGCTACAGGGGGTACTGCGCTTGCTGGAGCGGCGCTTGTAGAAAAGGTAGGCGGTGTTATAGCCGAAATGGCATTTATCGTCAATCTTCCGGATATCGGTGGTCAGAAAAAACTCGAGAGCAAAGGTTACAAACTGTACTGCCTTACAGAGTTCGAAGGGGAATAGGGAGTATGAAAGATTTGCTGCTGCGTTCTTTCTTGGTTTCTGCTATTGCGTTTCTTGTAATGCATGTCGGTTCTGGTACAGTCCTGTTCGCTTCTGAGGTTGCCGGAGCAGCTCATGCTGTTACCGGTCATGCAGCCCCGGAAACCCGACATCTTCCTCCGGTATGGATGGTTATCCCTTTTGCCGTGCTGCTTCTCATGATTGCCACGGGACCTCTTTTTTATCATCGTTTCTGGGAGCATCATTACCCGAAGGTTGCTGTAGGCCTGGGAGCTGTTGTCACGGTATTTTACGCCTTCTTTATGGACCATGGCACACATGCCTTGTTGCATACGCTTGAAGAGTATATCTCGTTTATAGCTCTGATTTCATCGCTTTTTGTTGTTTCAGGAGGAATTCTTATCAAAATAGGTGCCCGTGGAAGACCTCTGGTCAATGGAGGGCTGCTCTTTTTCGGATCGATTCTTGCCGATGTTATAGGGACAACCGGTGCTTCAATGCTGCTGATTCGTCCCTATATGCGCATCAACGAGGGACGCCTCAAACCTTTTCACATCGTTTTCTTTATTTTTCTGGTCAGCAATATCGGCGGCGGTTTGACCCCGATCGGCGATCCGCCGCTTTTCCTCGGGTTTCTGAAAGGAGTGCCGTTTTTCTGGATATTGAAGGAGGTATGGCATATCTGGCTGATTACGGTTATTGTTCTGATAGGGTTGTTTATGCTGCTTGATGCTCTGGCAGGCAAAGGGACGGTCCCGGAACAATTTGAAAAGCATGCAGGAAAGGCGCTGGAAATAAAGGGTTCGCACAGCTTTCTATTCCTCGCAATAATCATTGTCTCGGTGTTCATGGACCCTGCAGTAATACCGGGGTTTCCGAGCCTGCAGGAAATGCTTCACGTTCCTTTCGGAATCCGTGAAATCATCATGCTTACCGTTTCTGTTGTGGCTTTCAAGACAGCAGACCAGGAAGCGATAGATGGTAACGAATTCAATTTTGAGCCTATAAAGGAAGTTGCGTTTCTCTTTATAGGTATTTTTGCAACCATGATTCCTGCACTTGAGCTTATCGGTGCTTATGCGGAAGCACACGCAGCGGAGTTTTCCGTTTCACGCTTTTACTGGCTTACCGGGTTCCTGTCGGGAGTACTGGACAATGCTCCCACCTATCTGAACTTCCTCGCAGGTTCGATGGGCAAATTCGGCTCCGATATCGGGTCGGTCGAGGCTGTTCGCGGCTTTGCTGACGGCATTTCTTCCCCTGTGGAATCAGATGTTTCGTCTGATGTTTATCTTCTTGCAATATCCGTTGCGGCAGTGTTTTTCGGAACGATGACCTATATCGGCAATGCCCCGAACTTCATGGTGAAGAATATTGCCGAGCAGGCCGATGTCGACGTGCCGGGTTTCGTTGAATATGGCTACAAGTACTCTTTGCCGATACTGGTTCCTGTGTTTGCAATTATCTGGTGGGTGTTTTTTAATTACTAAAAGAGCAGGATGGCTGGATAGCTTGATCGCTGGAAACAAGAGAAGAGAAAAGAAGGGGAAAAACAAATCAACAACATTT
>JAKSDB010000230.1 GCA_022360415.1 Chlorobiales bacterium | reverse complement strand
CGGCCTGACCAACATCGATCTGCAACCGAACCAGTCGGCAGTCTTCTCCGTTGACATCACGCCCGCCAATCTCGGTAGCTTTAGTGAAACGCTACTGGTCTCTTCCACCGATCCGGACAGTCCCTTCCAGGTCATTACCTTTACCGGTTCAGCTCATGCCCCTGAAGGTGAAATCGCACTGTCCGGTAGCGGCGTGATCGGAACCGACTGGGACCTGGGCAGCCTGCAGCGGAATATCGCCTCCCAACACACATTGACCATCACCAATGATGGACATGATACGCTGACAATCGGCAGCATTACCACCAGTTCCGGCTTTACGGTCGGGAACCACAACGGAACGACAGTAGCTCCGGGTCAGGCGCTTGACGTAACAGTTAACGTGACGCCTGAATTACGGGGTCAGCTGGACGGCACATTAATCATTATCAGCGACGCACTCGGTGGAGACATGACGGTCGATCTGTCCGCTCAGGTGCTTGGCGGCGTAATCAGTGTCCGCGAGAATTCACAGACACCCAACGATCTGAACGTGAACTTTGGCGCAGTGCATGTGAGCGAAACGGCCTGGGAAACGATCACCCTTGAGAACGTTGGCGACGGACCGTTGATCATTACCGATATCGTTCCCAGCGACGGGTTTGTCCTGTCCGCTCAATTTGCACTCAATGAACCAATCACATTGGGGATCGGTGAAACCCTGGCTGTGCCGGTCGGTTTTACTCCCTATTCATTAGAATCCAGTTCAGGAACTCTGACGATTCAGACCGACGATCCGGAAACACCCTTGACGACGGTGGTGCTGGCCGGACTGCCCCAGGGCGGATTGCTGGAGATCACGCCGGGCGGCTCGGTAACCGAGGGTGTACTCGATATGGGAGCCCGCCAGACCGACGCACTGTTCCTTACGACCGCCTGGACCGTGACCAACCAGGGGAATTTGCCTGTTACGCTGACACTCGACGACGGCAACAACCCGGAATTCGCCTTCTTCAACAACAGCACGTTGACACTCGCCGCGGCCGAATCGGTTACGATTACCATATCCTTCCTCAGTTCCGCAGCGCTGGAATTTAGCGGCCAGCTGCATCTGACATCGGATGACATTCTGCAAAGCGAGTCGTCCCTGACTGTACAGGTTGACGCTTATGCGTCGATTGACTCACGCACGCCTTACCGCTTCACCGATCACACCGGTGACCAGGTTACCGTGCGTTTGAGTGGGCAAGGACGCGCTGAGTTGCGTCTGGGCCAGACGGGTCAGCCGGACATCGAAGAGATCATTCTCAACAACACCGACAATCGATCCATGTT
>JAKSDB010000325.1 GCA_022360415.1 Chlorobiales bacterium | reverse complement strand
CGGCCATTCAGAACGCAGGCAGTATTTCGGCGAAACCAACCAAACGGTGAATCTCAGGGTCAGGAAAGCGCTTGCGGAAGGTTTGCAGGTCATCATGTGCGTTGGTGAAACTCTTGAAGAGCGGGAAGGCGGCATTACGGACAAGGTTGTTACCGAACAGGTCAGGGAAGGCCTGAGGGATGTCGCTGAGCTTGACGGTGTGGTTCTGGCTTATGAGCCGGTGTGGGCCATCGGAACAGGAAAGACAGCAACGCCTGAGCAGGCAGAAGAAGTGCATGCTTCAATCCGTGCGACAATCAGCGATATGTATGGAGCGCAGGTTGCCGGGAACCTGCGCATCCAATACGGCGGCAGCGTGAAACCTTCAAACGCCGTTGAACTTTTTGCGATGCCGAATATCGACGGCGGACTTATCGGCGGAGCGAGCCTGAAAGCCGAAGACTTTGCGGCGATTGTGAAAGCAGCGGGATAAGAAGTCAAAAGAAAAAAGGCAAAAATCAAAAGTTGGAAAGGAGCAATAATGCGCAATTATTGTTCCTTTCTTGTTTCTTGTCGCTGTCTTTTATGGTTGTCCGGTTACTTCCTGCGACTTTTTCATCGAGCAGAAATCGGGGCCGCACATGGTGCAGAAGTTGTCTTCTGTGATATTTCCTGTTTTGTCCGATGAGTTTTCAGCGTGAACCTGCCGGGTTCTCGCCGGGTCGAATGAGAGGTTGAACTGGTCGTTCCATGCAAAGGCATACCGTGCACTGCTCATCAGGTTGTCGTGCAGCCAGGCAACGGGATCGCCTTTTGCGATATCTGCGGCATGAGCGGCAAGCTTGTGCACGATAACGCCCTCACGGACATCATCCTTGTTGGGGAGGCCCAGGTGCTCTTTCGGCGTGACATAGCAGAGCATGGCGCATCCAAGGCTGGCAAGCAGTGTCCCGCCGATAGCGGAGTTGACATGATCGTATCCGGCAGCGATATCGGTAACCAGAGGCCCGAGCGTGTAGAACGGCGCTTCGTGGCAATGTTCGAGCTGCTTTTGCATGTTCTTTTCAATGAGGTTCATCGGGACATGCCCGGGACCTTCGATCATAACCTGGACATCGTGTTCCCAGGCTTTCAGCGTCAGCTCTCCAAGGGTTTTCAGCTCGCTGAACTGCGCTTCGTCATTTGCGTCGGCAATTGATCCTGGCCGCAGGGCGTCCCCTATCGAGACCGCGATATCGTACGCCCTGAGAATTTCACAGATTTCATCGAAATGCGTGTAGAGGAAATTTTCGCGGTTATGAGCCCGGCACCACTTGGCGATAATCGAACCGCCGCGCGAGACGATGCCTGTTGTTCTTCTTGCTGCCGCAGGAAGAAAGTCCATGAGGATGCCGGAATGAATAGTAAAATAATCCACACCCTGCTCCGCCTGTTCTATCAGTGTTTCCCGATAGATTTCCCAGTCCAGTTCTTCAGCGACCCCACCCACCTTTTCAAGGGCTTGATAGATAGGCACGGTACCGATCGGTACCGGAGAATTTCTGAGAATCCATTCGCGTGTCTGAGGAATGTTTTCTCCGGTGCTGAGGTCCATAACGGTATCGGCTCCCCAGCGGCAAGCCCATACAGCTTTTTCGACTTCTTCACTGATTGACGAGCCAAGTGCGGAATTGCCGATATTCGCGTTGATCTTTACCCTGAAATTCCTGCCGATAATCATCGGCTCGAGCTCAGGGTGATTGATGTTTGCGGGAATGATAGCTCTTCCTGCCGCGACTTCCTCGCGGACAAATTCAGGGGTGACAGGTTTGAAGGATTTGCCGTTCGCGCAAAACCCTTCGATCCACGATTCGAGCTGCTGGTTTTCCCTGATTGCGACATACTCCATTTCAGGGGTGACAATGCCTTTGCGCGCGTAGTGCATCTGCGTGACGGGCGTGTCCTGTTTTGCCCTGACGGGACTTCTGCCGTTCATTGGAGAGGGGATGCCTGTAGGTGAAGCTTCAATATCGTTTCGAGTGCTGTGCCATTCGTCGCGCGTGCAGGGAAGCCCTTCGGCAAGATCGAGCCGGGCAGAGGGGTCGGAATACGGGCCACTGGTATCATAGAGCGGGAACGTTGAGAATTCTTCACCCTGAATCCGGTAGGATTGAGAAAGTTTGATGCTTCGCATGCCGACTTTTATCGGGTGTATAGAGCCCTGGATATAGATTTTTTCTGAATCCGGTCCGTAAAACTGCTGTTCAGGACAAAGGAGATTATCCGCTGCTGTAGTCATGATGTTTTGTGTATATGCTGAAAGCGCTATGGAAAAACTGCCGGCAGGTTCCGTTCGAAGGAGAGAGAAGCATGAGGAGATCAACAAGCTTCATCTTTCCTTGCGACAGCATTACCTGCATCAAGTTACAAGGGTATACTCTCAGCCTGCGGGCCTGTCCCGCAAAGCACCCCCAAGATGATTCGCTGTAGTCACAATAACCAAAATCGATTTGATTT
>JAKSDB010000045.1 GCA_022360415.1 Chlorobiales bacterium | reverse complement strand
GATCCTCTCGGAGAGGGAGGTGTTGAAGACGAGGCGTATTTGAGGATTCCAAGTACGAGGAAAGCGATGATCGTGGTGCCGATTGTCATACTGGGAGGCCTCACGGTGGTCTTCGGACTCTGGTTCGAACCGTTTTTCGGGTTTGCGGACAAGGCAGCCCTCGAGTTGCTGGATGCGGGTGAGTATATCGATGCTGTTCTTGGAGGGAAGTCATGAATCCTTTTTTATTCAATATTCTGCTGGCGATCGCCTGGATGATGCTTGTCGGGGAAATTACCGCCGGAACCTTTGCCGTCGGAATGGTTGTCGCTTACCTGATCCTGTGGTTTTCCCGTTCGGCATGGGGAGAAAGCAGGTATTTTTCAAAAATGCCGCTCGTGATCATGTTTGTACTCTATTTCCTGAAGGAGTTGCTCATAGCGAACCTCAAGGTTGCGTTCGATATCGTCACTCCAAAAGACTATATGGAGCCGGGGGTCATAGCAGTTCCGCTCGATGTTGAAACCGATATCGAAATCACGCTTTTTGCGAATTTCGTCACCCTGACTCCCGGAACGCTGAGCATCGACGTATCGCCCGACAGGAAAACGCTCTATGTTCACGCGCTCTATGTCAAGGATGCCGACCGGTTCCGCAATGAACTGAAAAACGGTCTTGAAAAACGGTTGATCGAGGTGATGCGATGAGTTTTATCGAATGGTCCGTACATATTTCGGTGATCATCATCGGTCTGTCTATCTTGGTGATTTTTCTCCGTCTCGTGATCGGTCCGAGCATCGAGGACCGGATTGTTGCTCTCGACCTGCTTTCGGCCAATGCGATAGCGTTCATCGCGGTCTACTCGATCCAGAAGGACACCACGACATTCCTGGATGTGGGTATCATTGTGGCACTGCTGGCGTTTCTCGGTACGGTGGCTTTTGCCTACTACCTTGGAAGGAGAAGAAAAGAATGATTGAAATTTTAAGCGGAACCTTTTTGCTGTTGGGAACCCTGTTTATTCTGCTTTCGGCAATCGGTATCCTGAAGATGCCCGATCTCTATACCCGCATGTCGGCAACGACCAAGGCTTCAACACTGGGTATCGGGCTGGTGCTTATCGGAACGTCTGTCTACTGGCAGGATTTCGGCATCGCTTCCCGTGCCCTGGCGATTATTGTCTTCCTTTTTCTTACGGCACCGGTGGCTGCTCACATTATCGGCAGGGCGGCATATTTCGGCAAAGTGCCGCT
>JAKSDB010000159.1 GCA_022360415.1 Chlorobiales bacterium | reverse complement strand
TTTCTCAGGATCGTGGGAAGGTTTTGTCAGAGACGGAAAAATGAGTGTGCAGACTTCCCTGGAGAGTGAAAGCTGAATGAGTAACGGGTTCAGGTAATCGAAATCGCCGTCAATGCCTACCGAGATATGATCAGAACGGTGTTCCTGTGGAGTGCTGCCGCAACCTGAAAGTGTTGTGAACAGTAAAAGAATGAATAAAAAAGGAACAAGTGTTTTTTTCATGACCCGTAGATTTGCAGGTAAAGAATGCTTTAAGGGAATCTCTATTTAATTTATTCCGTGCCCTGATTACTTCGTTGGGCGGTGCTCGCAATCCTCATGTACCTTATGTACACTCCGGTTTTTGTGCTCCGTCCGCCTCGTGCTCAAGACGCTCATGACAATTAATAGAGGTGCCTTTTAATGAATTTTAAAGCTTAGAGAAAGATACTATTACATTAAACAAAACCTGAGATAGAGAGAATATGGAGCATTATGATGTTGTGATTATCGGGGGCGGGCCGGCGGGTTCATCTGCCGCCATTTATACCGCAAGAGCTGACTTGGAGACAGTTGTTCTTGACAAAGACCCCCATGCGGGTGCTCTTGGTATGGCGCATGTTATCGCGAATTATCCCGGTGCACGTTCGGATATTTCCGGTATCGAGCTGCTCGATTCGATGAAGAGTCAGGCGGAATCATTCGGTGCACGGTTCATGAGGGAGAAGGTTACCGGACTTGATCTCAGGGATACCCTTGAAAAAACGGTTTTTACTGCAAGCCACAAGGTGTTCAAGGCAAAAGCTATTGTTCTCGCTACCGGATCGATGGGAAAAAGCGGCGAGATAAAAGGGGAGCTGGGACTGCTTGGTGCAGGGGTAAGTTATTGTGCGACTTGCGATGCTGCCTTTTACAAGGGACAGGTCGTTGCCGTAGCGGGCAGGACGGGAGAAGCTGTGGAGGAGTCGAAAGTGTTGTCCCGTTTTGCAGAGAAGGTTTATCTGCTCTGTCCGACAACAACATTTACAGTTCCTGAAGAAGAAGTTGAGAGTCTTTCGCGCTTCCCGAATGTCGAAGTGCTGTACAACAAACGAATTTCCACTATAAACGGTGAGGGAAAAGTCGAGTCCCTGAGTATTTCGGGGCAGGACAGCCTGCTTGAGGTCGATGGTGTATTCCTTTACCTTACCGGATCAGCACCGATAATTGATTATACCGGTGGTCAGCTCGAGCTGGTAGAGGCGGGCTGCCTGAAAGTCGACAATTCTTTTTCAACATCGGTCCCCGGAGTTTTTGCAGCAGGCGATGTGATATGCAAGGAGACAAAACAGGCTGTTATAGTAGCTTCCGAGGGATGTCGTGCAGCGTTACAGGTGGATAAATATTTGCGGGGAAGGGATAGAGTGAGGAGCGACTATCATTGATCTCGTGGCGTTGAGGGCTTGATATCTGGATAGCTGAACGGTTAGTTGGTCAACGTTCAGGAAAAACAGCACTGAAAGAGGTCACCCCGAGAGGTCCGGGCAGGCTGAAGCCTTCACCGTAATGGGCTCCTATCTGTTCGCCAAGATACCGGGCGCGGGCTTCCAGGCCGCTGAGAAACTCTTTCCGCTGGATCATGGTCTCCGGTTCATGTAATAGTTCCTCCCTGTAAAATTGTGAGCTGAAAGCAAGGATTCCTTTTCTCGACCTTGCAAACGTTTCAGTGACATCGACTATGATCGACGGGTCGAAATGCTTGAACTGCATATAGTAAAGCAGATGACGGGGCCTGTAGGGCTCCTGTTTCTCATCGTTGTATAGTGAGTCGATTTTTTTCAGACCGGCATAGTACAGGGCATCATAGACCAGGCCGGAAGCTTTCATGTGATCGGGATGCCTTTCGTCCGGAGGATTTGTAAATACCACTTCAGGTTGAAAATGCCGGATAACCCGGATGATCTCTTTGAGCGATTCTTCGGTGTAATGAATTTTTGAATCGCCGAGGTCAAGGGTAATGCGTTTCCTGTAACCCATGACGCTTGTTGCCTCTTCGGACTCTTTTTTTCTGGTTTCCGGCGTGCCGAGTGTTCCCATTTCTCCCTGTGTAAGATCACATACGGCAACCCTATGCCCTTCATCGATAAGTTTCAGCAAAGTTGCTCCACACGAAAGCTCCACATCGTCGGGGTGTGCGCCAAAAGCAAGTGCGTAAACCTTTTCTGTTTTATTGGTCAAGGTTACAAACTGAATGAATTATTATCTTGAACTGTAGTTGTAATGCAAAATACCGCTCTATGCTAAAAGTAAGGATAGTTCGTATAAACCAAAATGCCATTCTTCCGCACTACGCCACGGCCCATGCCGCTGGTATGGATCTTGCTGCATGCCTAAAGACGCCGGTGGAAATCGATCCTTTCACAACGGCGCTTATTCCTACCGGTCTCGGTATCGAGCTGCCGGAGGGCTTCGAAGCCCAGCTCAGGCCCCGTAGCGGTTTGGCGCTCAAACATCTGATATCGTTGCCCAACACTCCTGCAACCATCGATGCCGATTACAGAGGAGAGATCAAGGTCATTCTCGTTAATTACGGGAAAAAGCCCTTTGTGGTGCAACACGGGGACAGGGTAGCGCAAATGGTTGTTGCCCGTTATGAGCATATACAGCTTGAAGAGGTGGAGGTGCTTTCAGAAACAGAGCGGGGAGAGGGTGGTTTCGGGCATACAGG
>JAKSDB010000221.1 GCA_022360415.1 Chlorobiales bacterium | reverse complement strand
TCATATAAGCACTCAGAAAAGGTATCGAGGCTGCGGCAACAATTTCAATGATACGCAACCTTTTGAACCAGTGTTGATTCGTCAGGCTTTTCCGATCATACCAGTCGATTTGATCATCAACCCTTTTTTCCAAGTAGTCATCCTGAGCAAGCTCCATGATGCACACCTCCCTCATTTTCTGAAGACCTGTTGAACTCCACTCTCATAACGACACAACTCGCACTCTCCAGCGCATTCCCGATATAACTCTGCGCCATGTCCGGCCAACCGGAATCGTCCTGTTCCGGAACATTTTCCGCCCCGGCTATTGGATTTCTTCACAGACTCTTTCATCGGGGATATCCAAACCGATCGGAACCAGAAGCGTATTGATTCGCGATTTCAGCTGCTTCGAGTATTCAGTCTGCGCCTCATAGAACGATTGAATGGAGCATACCGTCTTTTTAACTCTATCGTTTATTGCATTCACATCCTTCATGTTACCTTGATCTGTTAAACCGCTCGAATAAGAAGCCAAAAGCCAGGACGCGAGCGTTCTCAGCTTTGCCATGGCTATGTAGACCCGGACCGGGTGGTTTGGCGGCACATTATTGGTCTCGATCGCCTCGTCGAATCGATCGAGTGCACTTGTGAACCACTCCCTGGCTCTTTCGTAATCCTTTGCCATCCGTCCGCCGTCATGGTCATAGAAGCCGTAGAGCGCATGACTGATCACCCGGTCACGGGTTCCAAGCGTCCAGTTTTTCTTATTAGCGCTTATTGTATTGATGGTCGCCAACAAGGTTTGCCGGCGCTTTGCATTATTTTCAGTGGGCTGCAATTCTTCGGCACTTTTTTTCGAAAGTGATGGCTTCTCTTTCTCACTCAATGCGTTGCCTTCAAGATCCGAGATGCGCCACTGGGCCATGGCAAGCAATACGTAGGTCGATCCGTATAATTTGTCTGCCTTAAGTTCTCGAGCGTCCTCTTCGAGCTGCTTCAGCAGGCTCGCCTCGGCAAGTCGATACTTATTGAGCGCCGCGATTGCATCGACGGGGGAAGCCTCAGGATTGTCGCCTACTGAAGTAAGAAGAGCCCTGTTCTCAATTGTTGCGGCTTCATTGAAATAGTCCTGTCCTTTTCTAAGCTCCCTGGCGGCGCAAGCCGAAAGCATCCCGACCAGCAGAAATAGAACTACGGGACGGCTCTTTATGGAAAAATGCACCATCTTTCCCCTCCTTTTTGGGTAGTGTTTAAGTCAGGCTGCCTTGAGTTTGGCCTCTATAACTTCTGCAAATTCCTCTACACTAACCTGTTCATCAATCAACAATCCGACATTCGTCCTTAAAGCATCGATGTGCTTTTGATCTGCTCCAACCTTGGCGATCTTGGCCAGGCCGATCTCAAGAGCCATCTTGAGTGTCGACGATCTTGCACGATGCCAATGTGCTTCTTCGGAAACGGCATCGCCAATCAAGCCGTCGAAGATTGCATCGATTGCGGCAGTTAATGCGGTCTTACCTTGATCGTCACCTTCATCTTTCAGCTTCTTGAGCAGTGGCAAGCGTAAGGCCGCGGCATTGATGCCTGCTCGCAATGCCACAATCGCAGTATCCTTACTCAGCCTTTTGCCACGCTCTTGGTTAGCGAAGGCTCCAAGAACAGCATCAACGGCAGTCTGAAGCGTGGGAACATTGTCAATCTCATCGAGAACCCAGTCACGGTTCTCCAGCACTTCGTCGAATACCGTTTCAGCCACTGCAAG
>JAKSDB010000168.1 GCA_022360415.1 Chlorobiales bacterium | reverse complement strand
CTTTTTCCGGACTTACGTCTTTCAAGTCCTCGGCGGGTGTCTGCCTGAAAGGCCCTCCGGACGCGGTCAGGATAATACGTTCGATATCTTCGTTCCTGTGTCCGGTCAGTGACTGGAAAATTGCCGAATGTTCACTGTCGACCGGAAGGAGCGTCACGTTATGCTCTTTTACCAGATCGGAAACAAGCTGGCCGGCAACGACAAGTGTTTCTTTGTTTGCCAGGGCGATGTCTTTGCCTGCCTTTATTGCTGTGACGGTCGGAACGAGCCCGGCAGCACCGACAATAGCTGATACAACCGTGTCCGAACCTTCCGCAGCCCCCACCGCTGCGGCGCCATCTATCCCCCAGTGTATCTCCGGTTGTTCAGGGCCAAGCAGTTCGCGCAGCCGTCCCGCAGATTCTTCGTCTCTGACAGAGACGATACCAGGTTTGAATTCCCTGATCTGCTCAGCGAGAAGGCTGACGTCATGTCCTTCCGCGAGCCCGGTGATGGTGAATCTTTCAGGATGCTGCCGGACGACATCAAGCGTGCTCAATCCGATTGATCCGGTACTTCCGAGGATAGATAATGATTTCATGGTGTCGACAACATTGCTTTAAATCACTGAAATGCCGGCCTGAATTGATGCTTTTTCAGCACGGGTTACAAATTTCCCGGGGAGCGGTATTCTTCTGTTCGGCAAAACAGTTTTGATCTTGAGCGGAAAAATCGTATACTATCGTCCCTTTGGGTCTCTAGCTCAGTTGGTTAGAGCGACTGGTTTACACCCAGTAGGTCGGGGGTTCGACTCCCTCGGGACCCACACTTTTCCCTCATTATTTGCCGGACGCCTTGACAGCATTCAGAGCCATCTGGAGGAAGCTGGCAGGGAGTCTTTAACTTATACTGCCCTTACATCATTACATCAGAACGGTAAAACCCTTTCGGGAATGATCCGGCTGCTTTTCAACGACATCGAGTGAAGATACTTTTGAGGCGGGTGGCCCGATCCTTACGTCGCTCAGGTGCTCATCGATCAGTCCGGCGGGACCTTGCGCGTCTATCCGGACAGTTCCGTCCGGCATATTTTTCACCCATCCCTTCAGCCCCAGACGCGAAGCGGATCGCACCACAAACATCCTGAATCCGACTCCCTGGACCAGGCCGCTTACCGTGACAAGAACCCTTTTCTCCATCCATTATTCTCCGCTTTCCCCTGACTGTTTGCTCTGCTTTATCTTTTCGACAGCAGCTTCAAGGGTGCGAAGCTCATCTTCGTCCACGGTCTGCTGGCCATTCTGGCCGGACGGCTCTTCAACGTCCTCCACACTGTCACCGTGTTCATTGGTCATGCTGTGGTAGGAGTCCCCTGCCGGTCTTTTGCCGAGAATTTCCTCGATTTTGCGATAGTGGAGCACTTCCTTGTCGAGCAGTTCCTGTGCCAGCATCTCAAGCTTGTCCCGGTTGTCAGTCAATATTTCCCGGACTTTCTGCTGTGCCTGATCGATGATCGTGTGAACCTCTTCATCAATCAGACGAGCGGTGTGCTCGCTGTACTTCTTGTCCACGCCGGGTCCCCCGTAATAGGGGTTGTTGCTTTCGTAATAGGAAATGTTGCCCAGTTTTTCACTCATGCCGTAGATAACCACCATGTTGTAGGCGATTTCGGTGACTTTTTCAAGATCGTTCTGTGCCCCCGTTGATATCTCGTCAAAGATGACCTCTTCGGCAATCCTGCCGCCAAGCAGGCCGCAGATACGGGAAAACAGCTCGTTCTTCGTCATCAGGTAGCGGTCTTCAAGGGGAAGGTTCATCGTGTACCCAAGGGCGCTCATACCACGAGGGACGATGGAGATTTTCTGCACCGCGTCGTTCTCTGCCATCATCCAGCTTATAATCGCATGGCCTGATTCGTGATAGGCAACGACTTTTTTCTCCTGAGGGTTGATTACCTTGTTTTTTTTCTCCAGCCCGGCGACGACACGCTCAATGGCGTCCTCGAAATCTTTCATTTCGATACTTTGTTGCCCTCTTCTGGATGCAAGCAGGGCCGCTTCGTTGGCTGCATTTGCTATTTCCGCCCCCGCGAAGCCGGGCGTCTGTGAAGCAAGCACTTTGAGATTGACGTCGGGTGAAAGGGAAAGATTTTTCGTGTGAACCCTGAATATGTCGATACGTCCTTTTTGATCGGGCTTGTCAACCATAATCTGCCGATCGAACCTTCCGGGGCGAAGCAGAGCATTATCAAGAACATCCGGCCGATTGGTCGCGGCCATCAGGATCACCCCTTTGTCAGTTGCGAAGCCGTCCATTTCAACCAGAAGCTGGTTGAGAGTGTTCTCGCGCTCGTCATTGGCTCCCATCATCATGCCTTTACCGCGGCTCCGGCCAACGGCGTCAATCTCGTCGATAAAGATGATACAGGGGGCTTTCTCCTTTGCCTGCCTGAAAAGGTCACGAACACGTGCCGCACCGACTCCTACAAACATTTCAACAAAATCCGAGCCGCTGATGCTGAAGAAAGGAACATCGGCCTCGCCAGCAACAGCCTTTGCAAGAAGGGTTTTTCCTGTTCCGGGAGGGCCGACAAGGAGAACGCCTTTCGGCAGCTTTCCGCCGAGCTTCGTGTATTTTTTTGGATCTTTGAGAAAATCCACCACCTCCATAACCTCGGCCTTGGCTTCGTCCAGTCCCGCAACGTCTTTGAAGGTGATGCGTGTGTGTTCATCGAGGTTTTCGTAAAGGGCAGCCTTGTTTTTACTGATATTCATGAACTGTGAGCCCGGCCCGCCGATACGCCGGAACACGAAAAAGTAGATGCCGATGAGCAATGCAAATGGAAGCACCCATTGAAGCAGCTCTCCAACCCATGTATTGCCTGGGATGCCCTGGTAACTGATTCCCTTTGTTTCCAGGATTTCGACAAGATTTTCGTCTCTGACCGGTACGACATAGACTTCCCTGGATTCAGACGAAGAACCGGGAAAAAAAGAACCGTCACCTTCGCCTTTCGTGTTCCTTGATGGGGAGACGCCCGGCTTAAGTTGTACGTAAATGCGTTCAGGAGCGATTTTTACAGACTCAATCCTGTTTTCTTCTATATACTTGCGGAATGTGCTGTAGGCAATTTCCTCTGAAGAGCCTGACCAGAAGAATGCAAGCTGGAGGCCGATAAGTAGAAGTACAATAACGATATAGTAAACAAGCGAGAATTTCGGCTTTTTATCGTTGTTTTCGGGATCGTTTTTATAAGGATTCTGTGGCTTGAAAAGGTTGTTTGGCATCTATTCGTAAAAAAGTTACAAGTATGTTCACTCTGTAATAGTACATAAAAAACAGCATGAGAACACGGTTTATGAAAACATAGCTTTAATGCTTCGTTGCCGTAATAAGTTTCAGGCATGAAAACAGCCTTTGCAGCATCTCCCGGTTGGGCTTGTCTGTTTGTTTTTTTGCTATCTATTGTTTAGATAGACCTGCAATGCGTTGAGGGGATCTCTACTAATATCATGCTGTCGGTAAAAGCTATGAATATATCCACGAATGCTGCGAGAAACAAGGTCAATGAGCAGATTTCGTCCAAGAAGTCACTCCTGTGTGTCGGCCTTGACAGCGATCCGGATAAAATCCCGGGGATGTTCCATGAGATGAAACGGCCTGTTCTCGAGTTCAACCGATCGGTTATCAGGGCCACAAGAGAGTACGCCGTCGCATATAAGATAAATACAGCTTTTTACGAAGCAAGAGGGCTCGAAGGAATTGAAGATATGCAGGAAACGCTGGAAAACCTTCCATGCGAAAGCCTTTCAATCGCGGACGCGAAACGTGCGGATATTGGCAATACAAGCAGAATGTATGCAAGGGCGTTTTTTGAGCAGTGGGATTTTGATGCTCTGACTGTAGCGCCCTATATGGGTACCGACTCGGTCGAACCTTTTTTTGATTATGACCAGAAACTGGTTTTCGTGCTCTGTTTGACCTCGAATCCGGGCTCTGAAGATTTTGAGGAGCAACATTTGCTTTCGGGTTCCGCACTTTATGATGCTGTTCTCAAAAAAGTGCAGGAGTGGGACAGGAACGGTAATGCCGGGATCGTCGTGGGTGCTACAAAAAGCGATCGGCTGAGAGCGATCCGGAAAGCCGCACCGGGGCTGTTTTTTCTCATTCCCGGGGTTGGTGCCCAGGGAGGATCGCTCAGGGAATCGGCTTCACTGGGAGCAGATGAAAAAAGCCAGGGAGCGCTGATCAATGTCAGCAGGGGGATCATCTTTCCCGATGGGGATTTTGCTTCTCCCGAGGCCTTCGAAACCGAAGTGAGCAAGAAAGCGGCAAAGCTTCATGATGAAATGCAGAGTATTTTTTGAGCAGGTTTTTTGTATACTAACCGGTACTGAACACATCATTCCCCAACCATGACTTGATGTCTGATAAACGCTGTTTTTCATGTGTGGAATAGTTGGATACATTGGTTCACAAGATGCGGCCGAGCTTTTGTTGAACGGCCTTCAGCGCCTTGAGTACCGCGGGTATGATTCTGCGGGGATTGCCGTCCTCAACGGCGGCATGATGGTACATAAACAGAAAGGAAGCGTCAGCAAGCTCAGGGAAACCCTTCATAACTCCAGTCAATTCCCCAAAGGAGCCACACTCGGTATCGGCCATACCCGCTGGGCAACCCATGGTGATCCGAGTGACCGCAACGCTCATCCTCATTTGAGCAGTGACGGAAGTATAGCGCTTATCCACAACGGTATTATCGAAAACTATTCGGTTTTAAAGAAAGAGCTGGCGTCAAAAGGTTTCCGTTTTGCCAGTGACACCGATTCGGAGGTCCTTGTGCATCTTATCGAAAGCATCTGGACAGACAATCCTGCTATGGGGTTTGAAGCAGCAGTGCGTTCGGCACTCTATCATGTGGAAGGAGCGTATGGCCTGTGCATTATTTCCGAGCGGGAGCCTGATAAAATTGTTGTAGCCCGCAAGGGGAGCCCGCTTGTGATCGGTATAGGTGATGGAGAGTATTTTATCGCGTCCGATGCGGCGCCTATCGTAGAGCATACCAAAAAAGTGATCTACCTTTCCGACGGCGAAATGGCAGTTGTTTCGAGGGAGGGCTACATCATCAAGACGATCGAGAATATCGCTCGGGAAAAACATGTAAGCGAGCTGGATTTCGAGCTTGCCGAGATAGAAAAGGGCGGGTTCGAGGATTTCATGTTGAAAGAGATTTTCGAGCAGCCCACTGTCCTGCAGGATGTCATGCGCGGGCGTGTCAGGCTTGAGGATGGACAGGTACGCCTTGGCGGGATTGAGGATTATCTCGACCGTCTCAAGCATGCCAGCAGGGTCATTATCTGCGGCTGCGGGACAAGCTGGCACGCAGGGCTGATCGGAGAATATCTGATCGAGGAGTTTGCCCGAATTCCTGTCGAAGTGGATTACGCATCGGAATTCCGTTATCGCAACCCGGTGATTACAAAAGATGATGTGGTCGTTGTTATTTCACAATCAGGTGAAACCGCGGACACGTTAGCAGCGTTGCGGCTGGCCAGGGAAAAAGGCGCGCTGGCTATGGGGATCTGCAATGTGGTCGGCTCGACCATTGCCCGTGAAACGCTCTGCGGCATCTATACCCATGCAGGACCTGAAATAGGGGTTGCCTCGACAAAGGCTTTCACCGCCCAGGTTACCGTGTTGTACCTGTTGGCTCTGACGCTCAGCAAGGGACGCACCATGTCACGTGACGAGATTAAACTGTACCTGAAAGATCTTGGAAATGTACCGGAAAAAGTGGAGCGGATCCTGAAACAGAACGACCTGATCCTTGAAATTGCGGACATTTACAAGGACGCCCGGAATTTCCTCTACCTTGGCAGAGGCTATAATTTTCCCGTCGCTCTCGAGGGCGCCCTGAAGCTCAAGGAGATATCATACATCCACGCCGAAGGGTATCCGGCCGCGGAAATGAAGCACGGCCCTATCGCCTTGATTGACGAAGATATGCCGGTTATTTTTATCGCGACACGTGACAATTCCTATTCGAAGGTACTGAGCAATATCGAGGAAGTTCGAAGCCGTAAAGGTAAGGTGATCGCTATTGCCAGTGAAGGTGACGATGAGATCGGCAGGCTTGCCGACCATGTCATATACATACCGGCAGCATCGGCACCAGTCACTCCCCTGCTTTCTGTTATCCCGCTACAGCTTCTTGCCTACCATATAGCAACCCTCAGAGGGTGTAATGTCGACCGCCCGAGGAACCTCGCCAAGTCGGTAACGGTTGAGTAACAGAGAAGTCCTTCCTTTTTGAATTTTTACTTTTGGCATTTGACTTGTCACCTGTGTCCGGGAATTATTATCCTGACATGAAGGTTGGTGAACAAGTACAGTCAAAAAAATGTCTTAAGCATTCTTCTCACCGAAAAAACCGAGGTTCTCCATGGATGGTCATGTTGTCATTACCGGCGCGACGGGGGTTATCGGATCGGAGCTTGCTCATCAGTTGATCGCGGAAGGGGAAAAAGTTGCCGTGTTTTCCCGTTCTCCGGCGAGCGCATCGTCAAAGACTCCCGGCGCAGCGGCCTATGCGGCCTGGAATTATAACAGCACAGATGGGGAGTGGACTGAGTATATCGACGGTGCAAGAGTCGTGGTCCACCTCGCTGGCAAACCGCTTCTTGAGGGCCGCTGGACTGAACAGCACAAGGTTGAGAGTTACAACTCGAGAGTTGTCGGGACAAAAAACATTGTAAAAGCCATACAGAATGCGGAAAACAAACCCGAAGTTTTTATTTGTGCATCTGCAATCGGTTACTACGGCGCTTTTGAAAACTGCAGCGATACAGATGAACTCGATGAAAAAGCGGCTGCGGGCGGGGATTTTCTGGCAAAGATTTGTATTGACTGGGAAAAAGCCTCTGCTGAAGTTCCCGAAGGAGTAAGGCTGGTTCAGTTGAGAACCGGAATTGTGCTTTCCACGAAAGGGGGCATGCTTCAGCAGATGCTGCTTCCTTTCAATCTTTTTCTTGGCGGTCCGGTTGGCTCGGGGAACCAGTGTATTTCATGGGTCCATATTGACGATGAGGTGGCGATTATCCGGAAAGCAATGGAAGACAGCTCTTATAAAGGACCCGTTAATCTTGTTGCTCCACATCCTGTTTCCATGAAAGATTTCTCCGGGGAGCTTGGTGCCATATTGTCCCGGCCTTCACTTGTCCCGGTTCCGAAATTCGCACTTCAGGTTCTCATGGGTGAAGGAGCAGAATACGCTACAAAAGGCCAGAAGGTGATCCCTGCTTTTCTCAACGATCACGGCTACCGTTTTACTCACCCTTCCCTCCGGGAAGCGTTGGGGGATCTGGTTGAGCATAACAAGTAAGGCCTGAGTAAAGCGTTTTAAAATTCGCTTACAGTTTACAGGTCATAATGATTTGTTTTTTTTGTGTTCTTTTATAACTCGATTATCATCTGCCCGTTGGGTTTCTTTGGGGAAGATGTCGCGTATTTTAAACCCCTTCGGGATTGTCGAACATATCGGATCTGCTTCGTTACAGAGGGCTTGCGGTAGTTCACTACAGCTGCGCCCTCTGCGTCTTACATCTCCGACATGTTCGAACAATCGCTTTGCTCAGGGAGAGCCTGAGTAAAGCGTTTTAAAATTCGCTTACCAATAATTAATGGGCAAAAAGGAGGATTTTCATGGGGACAAGAGGTCGTGAAATAGTCGGAGAGCATCTTGACCGGGTGCTTGAGCTGTTGAACAAAGCGTTTGCCGACGAATGGCTGGCTTATTACCAATACTGGATTGGCGCAAAGGTTGTGGAAGGACCGATGAAGGATGCCGTGATTACAGAGCTTATGCAGCATGCCGCCGATGAACTTCGTCATGCGGATATGGTCAGTAATCGTATCATACAGCTTGGAGGTACCCCGCTGACAACACCGAAGCAATGGTTCGAATGGACAAACTGCGGTTATGACGCACCGGACAACCCATTTGTCGAGAAGATTCTTGAGCAGAACATTTCAGGGGAACAGTGTGCCATATCCACCTATAACAGCATTATCGAGGAAATCGGCTTGAAAGATCCTGTCACCTACAATATTGCTGTACAGATTCTCGAAGATGAGGTTGAGCATGAAGAGGACTTGCAGGCTCTTCTGGTAGATCTCGGCGTTATACTTAAGAAATAAGAAGATTTGCTCCATTTGGAATTTCTTTTCAACCTGCAGCAACTGGGGATTTTCTGATGAAGGTCTTGTCAGTTGCTTCTTTTGTCCCGATCAATGACGGATATTTTTAATACCACGATACCCATCAATGTCGTTGCGACAGCCATTGCCTTCATCATGTATGCGTTTTTGCAGGTGGCCACGTCAAAAAGCCTCAAACGTTATATCCGAAAGGAGCATTTTCCTGATCAGCGTGTGATTTATATCAAGAAGTTTTTCCGGGTATTTTACGTAACAACATTGCTGACCTCACTGGTGCTTATCTGGGGGATCGACCTGCGGGCCGCGCTTGTTATCCTCTCCTCTATGTTCGCGGTTGTCGGTATCGGGCTTTTTGCCAGCTGGTCCATCCTGAGCAATATTACAGCCTCGTTCGTAATATTTTTTGCCGCTCCCTACAAAATTGGCGATACCATCAGG
>JAKSDB010000401.1 GCA_022360415.1 Chlorobiales bacterium | reverse complement strand
TGTTATGGAATACAAATCAACCCAGTTCGGCATGCTGGTACAGGACAGGGACAGCAGGATTGTTTCCCGTGACGATCTGAAAGTGGTTACAAAGCGACAGCCTTCTTCCGGGGAACTCGATGACCTCATGTTTGCCTGGAAAATCTGTAAACATGTGAAATCGAATACTATTGTCTATGTAAAGAACCGCCAGACCGTCGGAGTCGGAGCGGGTCAGATGTCGCGCGTCGATTCAGCCAAGATCGCCCGATCGAAAGCCGCCGAAGCCGGGCTTGAGCTCAACGGTTCAGCAGTTGCTTCCGATGCATTCTTCCCGTTTGCCGACGGTCTTCTGGCTGCTGCCGAAGCAGGTGCAAGCGCCGTGATTCAGCCGGGAGGTTCCATCCGTGACGAAGAGGTTATCGCCGCCGCGGACGAGCACAATCTGGCGATGGTGTTCACCTCGATGCGACACTTCAAACACTAGGGTGCCTCGAAAACCTATTACGCGTTCAGATTGCTGCGTTGGGCGGTGCTCGGAATCCTCATGTACTTATGTACACTCCGGTTCCTGTGCTCCGTCCGCCTTGCTCTATGAGCGCTCATAACGGTTTTTCGAGGCACCCTTTTCAAGTGACAGGTAAAGGATTATTACTCACAGTAGCCAGTAGTGGCTCAGTTCGTTTCGCAGGAGTGAGGAGGGCAGTGAAGGGATATCTTTCTTCTTTTGAGTTTTCACTTTTGCCCTTTGACTTTATTATTAAGGTTTTCAGTCACCGCCCTGGCGTTGCGTTTCAGACGCTTTAGCCCGGCGCGGAAAACCGGAGTTGCAGCAAAAAGGGCTTTAAACTGTGACCTTGTGAGGGGCAGAATCTGTTCAGGGGTGATTTCGAGCAGCTCTTTTTTCGGTATAAACTCCGGACAGGTAGGTGCCGGGTTTTTCAGTACGTTATGGGGGCAGACTTCCTGGCAGATGTCACAGCCGAAAAGCCACTCGCCGGTCATTGCCGACTCTTCCGGGGTGAACTCCCTTTTAAGCTCCACCGTGAGGTAGGAGATGCATTTTCTGGCGTCGAGCCTTCCCGGTTCGATGAGTGCTCCCGTCGGGCAGCTTCCGAGGCATTTATCGCATTTCAGGCAGGGATCGGGTTGCCTGGAAGGAGTGGCTGGAAGCTCGATGTCGAGCAGTATTTCTCCAAGAAAGACGTAAGAACCTGTATTGGGGACGATAAGCATGGTATTTTTTCCGGTAGCTCCAAGACCGGCTTTTTCAGCCCAGTTTTTTTCAAAAACCGGCGTACTGTCGACGCAGACTATACCGGCAACAGTGCAGGTATGTATCTCACGGATAAAATCAAGAATTTCCCCGAGCTTGCTTCGGAGTACCCTGTGGTAATCGGCAACAAGAGCATAGCGCGAAATTCTTGCCTTGTCTTTGACTCTTTCAAGTGGGAACGTATAGGGAAGGGCAGCGGAAAAAACAGTTTTCGCTCCTGGAAGCAGCTTTTCAGGGTGGTTTCTTACGGAGAGTTCTTTCTGCATGTAGGACATTTCGCCATGACGGTTTTCCCGTATCATGTCGAGCAGTCTTTTGCTTTCCTCTTTGCAGGAAGTAACCGAAGCAAACCCTGCGGCACAGAAACAGCTTTCCTGGGCTTTTTGCAGAATTATTTCGGCCAACTGTTCCTTGTTCATCCGGTGCCAGTGTAGTCAGGAAAATATGTGCGTTCCATTCAACTATAAGGTATTTAATTTCCTCTTATTTATCGGAAATTCTTATCTGTATGTATTGTAATGTTTTATCGTTTTTATTGGAGGGTTGTGATACAGATATGATAAAAAGATGCGAAAAGATCCACCCCTGTTCCGCTCAGTGCCTTATTGTATGTTCATATTGCTCCGATAGACCGTCAGATCCCGATAGATCTAAACTACGCATTTGGTGGGTATTGCTATAGGACGCCGTGCTAACCTGTTGGCTAACTGAGCGGCAACCAAGTGTAGTAGCAGTTTGGTATTGTGAGATGAGCGATTTTAAGATTCATTTATTCCTTAATTGACTTCTATGGTGACTGTTTCTTTGTCTCCTGAAGGGTATTCACTTTCAAAACAAATCTTTCCTCCTTCATTTTCAGCCAATATTTGCGCAATGCCTCTTACGTTATCGCCAACGTCTGTGTAACTTTTTGATTTTTGATTGGAATCATCGTTATAAATTACCCCTCGAACTCCTGAAGTGCCTATAGCATAGATAATATTTGATGCTAATCCTTGGAGCACCGCCCTGACATTGGGATCAGCTAATACAGCCGGAATGAGAAAGCAAACATTTTCAATCAGAGAGCCAACATTGATTGACTTGATTTCTGCTCTTATGATTCTTATGTCAGAGTTAGTTACAATTACTTTTTTCGGTAGATACTTTGTCAGTATGCGCTTAAGCAATCCTGTTGTTTTCTGACTTGAATAAACATAACAAGGTGCAAACACGTTTCTCGATAGATACCTTTTTAATCTACGATGATACAATCCTTCTACTTCAAGATCTGAATAAGCTACTTTGTCAAAAATTTCTTGAAGGTTAAGTTGAAGTATGCCAAGGGAATAGGTGTCTAGGGGTTTTCCATTGAAGTGGATCGAAAGCATCCCTGCTTCTTTAAGATATGTATACTCCATCATTTCATTTTTTTAGATTTGTTGTTTAACAATTACTTACAATACATGCCAAAGATCGCGCGATTGCGCGAACCTTGCCCCTGCCCCTTAAAAGTAAGCCTAAATCCTCATGATGGCAAAGTGCCAGATCCGATAGGCTGGGACCGACGCATGAGGTGGTTAGTTTATGCTTGGGTGGCGATCGGGTGAGCCATTTGTTAGGCGTGTATGAAGTAAATCAAGAAAGAAGTGGCGGAAAGCACCGGGAAGAAAATCAGCGTTTTCCATTTCACGGCGTTTCTCCATCGGTTTGTTTCATGCCTGTGTTCAGCTTTCTCAAGCGTTTGATTTCCCCAATAGTCTGGAATAGGAAATGGTTTCTCAGCAGTTGGCGATATACTTTTGGGTCCTCCTTTTCTGCGAGACCGAAGCCACTTACCTGTTCGTAGATATACTTCGATGCAGTTTAGCCTAGAAGCGAAACCTTCTTGATAAGCGTGATAATTTGCCTCGAAGTACCAAAAAGGTAAAGGTACGACTGCGGACAAAAAGAGAAGACTGGGCATCTCGAAAGCCAATGCAGCACCTACAGCACCTGACCACAATGTCAGCGTCAAGTTTTTTGTCCGCTGGCGAAGGTCATCGAAATGTTGGATTTTCTGGAAGACTAACTCGATTTCTTGTTTCAAAACTTCCGCTCTTGATAACTCATTTTTGATATGCTCAGTCGGCGACATTCTTCCTCCTATTCTGGTTGGTAATTCCGTGGTTGACTCTTGGGCTCAAAGCCAATGTTAAGCAATCTCACATGGCCTTTTCAGTGGTAAGCCAGTCTCATCATGAAGACAAAACACCAGTTCCTTTAGGGCGTGACAGGTGCATGTGGTGTTTTATGTGCTTGGAACTCATGAAGATAAAGCATAGCCTGACGACTTTTTGCCTCAGCGAAATTAGCATTTTAAGGTGTATAATCTTGATCAGCTGTCATCTCTAAAATCTGAGCCGAGTTCTGAAGCATGTATTCACCAATGTAACTATCCCCATTCGGTTGTTTGTTCATGAACTCACGCATGAGCGATTGATACCGTGTTGCGCAACCGAAATCGCAGTAGATGCGAATTTGTTCGTCGTTATCGCATATGCAATCGTCTTGTGGTGTGCAGCAATTATCTGCCGGTGCAAAGGACTCGCAGATATCGCAACGAATAAGCGGCCAATTGATAGTAGCAATAGATCCTGCAAGCATATGGCGTTTTTTCAAGTTGACAATTAATGCATCCTTCTCCTCAATAGAGCGTGAATCAGGACCCCAATGAGGATCGAACAGATAGTTTGGATCGATCAGAAGGCGAAATTGATCGTTAGATGCAATAATACAAGCTTTATAATGCAAAAGAGCTTGGCGATCAATAGCTCCTTTGTGGGCTTGATCATGACAGTTGGGGCAGATAGCAATCAAGTTAGAGTACTCATGTTTTTTGCATTCATCCCATGGGACAATGTGATGAATATGAACCGTTGTATGTCGGCAGATAGCACAACGATGGCGTGCCTCGATTAGAATGCGACGGCGTAGCGCAGTAGGTATTTTTTGCCGATCTTTAGGCATATTATGGCTTATATTTTTTACGTATAGTTTTCTAAAACAATCTTTTTTTCAATACATCTCTTCACAATTTCGCCACCACATCCAAAAATAACAAGCTTATTGCCTCCGCTCAATGCCGCCTGATTGTTTGTTATGCTTTGATAGACAGTTCCAACGGTCGTGCGAATGCGCGAACCTTATCCCTCTGAAATAAGCCGAACTCTTCACGAAGTTAATATGCCAAGAGCTGTTGTGTATGGGGGGGACATCAGTGTTAAGCTTTAAGAGTGTCAAAGGGGCCACTGGGGCGCTTTGGTGAGTCGCAAACCACCTCTCGTATATGCCCTTCGTGTATGACGTTGAATGTCTTCAGGCATGAGAACACATGTCGTTCGGCACCTGCTTCGGTGCGCGTGTTCAACGCTGCAACAGCTTCAGCTCTGAGATTCACTTCAGGCAGCAGCGGGTCTTCAAACGTTCCATACAGACCTACTTTGCGACCCAGAGGTATAAAAACTTCTGTTTGGCGTAATCCAAATCCGATAGGACCACTTCGTCCTCCTTTCCAAACAAGCGTGACTGGATGATCGGAGCATATGAATTCGGGTCCATTCTCTGGAGTCAAAAAAAGCGACCATGTTCTTTTTCCGAGAATGGGTAACAGCTTGTCGAAGATTTTGAATTCAGATCGGGAGTTATCCTGTGGATGAAACTCTGGCCTATATCGTCGCTCTTCCACGAACTTCTTCATTTCTTCATATGAAGCGTTTGTGTTGGATATGTAACCTGCTTCTTCTGCTTTGCTCATGTGGTGTTCGAAAGTACGAGGGTCTGAAACGAGGATTTCGCCAAGTATGTGCCTGACTTGTTCTTTAGCCTTGTTGACTGTTTTTCTGCTTTGGGGATTGCGCACGGCTAACAAGCATACAAAGTTGAGAATAACATTGGATTCCTTAGCTGACGGGAACGTTTGTTTTTTTAGAACCTTCCTAATGGCTTCTACTGCTTTGCCCTCAAATGAAGCCAATACGGATTCCAAGGCATCAATGGCTTGTCCATCTACATCGATTCGATTGAAGTCGCGGGCTACTCCAACGTTCTTCGGAGAGGTGAAAAAGCAATCGCCAGATTTAACTTCCATCACCCAGAACTGCCCGTCTTTTGTTCCGGTGTCGGTGAAGGCGGCCAAGTAACTTTGTGGGATATAGTGGTGGCGCCGCGCTGTGCTCATTGTTCTTTCTTTGGTTCAAAGAGAAGTTCTAAAAGGCCAGCTTCAGTGCGCCTGAGCGGGAGGCATACGCATAATCTTCTCAAATATTCTCTTTCCTCAACATCTTTTCACAATTTCGCCACCACTGCCGAAAAAATCAAGCATATTCACCTACTCTCGCCTACTGTTTCCGTATTTCCCTCCACCTCATACTCCGTGCTCTCGATGTTCGCCATCATCTTGTCCAGCTCTTGGTAATAATAGGTCGAGCTCTTCACTTGCAGAAGACTCTCGCCTGCCAGCATTTCGTCATCTGCAACGAAACCGATTTCTCGGTGAGCAGGGAATTAGGTGGCTGGAACTCTGTCTGGATCGCCAAGCCTGACAGGACAGGACCGGCGCAATTGGTGTTAGCACGGCTTTAAAAGGTGTGTGACATCCGCTGCAAACCATTTTTCAATGGTATTAAGCGGATTTAGAGGTGACTTCCTGAAGAGAAAACTCGGAGAGCATCGCATTCGTTTTTGCATGTTCAATTGTCATACTAACAAGGTTCCCTTTCTCATCGATATCAATGTATATGCTTTCACTAATTTCCTTTGTCTCCTCCACCTCACTGTCGGTAAACTCAATATGAGCTGTATCAGTATCTGAAAAATATCTTACTCTCATGATTTTATTCCTCTGTTAAATGATCTATCAAAAAATGCATTGTGAACGGTTTCTCCATCCTCCAGGAGAATAACCCTTAAATATTTTTCCGTTTCCTCAACATAATACCATTTTCTGATCCTGCCATCAGCTTGTTTGAATGTTTCAATGGGAGATTCAATTGCGCTCTCAATCCATTCATTTTTTATTATTGATCTATCGGGACGCTTTCTCGTGTATTCAAAATATTTTGTTGTCTTCATAAATCATATTCTACGACAATCCACAAAAAGAGTCTTTTACCTATTTTACAAAAATTTTCGAAAGCCTGCCTCACGACCGAACTAATCAGCACTGCTTGTCGGTGTCCAGTGCATACGATTGCTAAGCAGCGAAGCCGCTTTATTGGCGAGCAAGGAGTTGAGCAGCAGCAAATCTTCAGAATCCCCTGGCTATCCTGCTTATACCGCTTTTTACAATACCTTAGCAGTGATTATGTATAATTCTTTTTCTACCTGTTTTTCTGTATCGTAGATATTCTTTTATATACCATATCGACAAGTATTTTTGTCTGAACGAAAAGCTATGAATCGCAGGGATTTTCTCGGGAGGTTTTTCAAACGTACCGGAGCCGTTGCCGGTATTGCAGCAGTCGGGGCCGCCGGAGCGCTGGGGTATTACCAGCCGCGCAAGGAGTTGTACAATGAGCCGGGGGCAGAGGCCCGGAGTGAACGAGGGGAAAAACTCGAGAAGCCCAAAAAAGCGGTTGTTGTCGGCGGTGGTCTCGGTGGAATCAGTGCTGCGATGGAACTGGCAAAGAGAAATTTCAAAGTGACGCTTGTCGAGGCTTCGGCCGGTCTTGGCGGAAAGCTGACCGGCTGGGATGTTGAGGCGCTTGGACAGACGTTTCCGGTCGAGCACGGTTTTCATGGTTATTTCAACCAGTATTACAATCTCAACGAAATGTTTGCTGAATCGGAGGTCGGCGATGTTTTCATGCCTGCTCCCGGTTATCCGGTGCTGTTCAGGGAGCAGCCGCTGGAAGTGTTCGGCAAGACTCCGAAACTCTTTCCATTCAATCTTTTTTCGGAATTGCAGCAGTCGGAATCGCTTGATGTTCTTCCGATTCTCAAGGATTTCAAACAGATGCTGCCTGTTCTCGACATGTTTCGTTAAGAGTATGAGCGGACGTTCGAGCGGTATGACGGGATCGATTTTATGACGTTTTGCCGGGAACAGGACATCTACGAGCCTTTTTTCAGGACGGTGCTGCACCCTTTTTCCGATGCGACCATGAACCGTATGGAGGTGCTTTCGGCGGCTGAGGCGATTCGGTATTTCCATTTCTATTTCATGGGCAGCCCGGAGGCGTTAGGCTATCGCATTACGACCAGGAACTGCATGGATGCTCTTGTGCGACCGATGGAGCGGCGGCTTAAAACGCTTGGCGTCCGGATCCTTTCGGGAAAAAAAGTCCGAAAGCTTCTCATTGACGATTCGGGAGTATCCGGCGTCGAACTGGAAGGGGGGAGTGCCGGGGCTGTTGTTGCCGAAGTTGAAGCGTCAGGGGTGACAGAGGGGGCGTGGGTCTCGTTTGAAGCACAAAACGGTATGCCTGTTCTGCTGACTATGCGGAAAGGAGACTACGTCGCATTTGATGGAACCTGTACGCATATGGGGTGTCCTGTTGTTCCCGATGAGGAATCGGGAGGGTTGTTCTGCCCCTGCCATGCCGGTTTTTTCGATAAGGACGGGGCTGTTGTGAGCGGGCCTCCCGAAGCTCCGCTTCGAAGACTGGAGGTAACGGTTTCCGGTGATCAACTGCTTGTTTCCACGAAAGGGGGAGGCAGGTCCGAGGTTCTGGAGAGCGACTACTGTGTGCTTGCTGCAGATGTTATCGGTACGAAGAAAATTATCGAGCGATCCGACATCCGTCAGCCGGAATTCAAGGACAAAATTGCAGCTCTCGGGACAGCAGATCCTTATGTTGTCTGGCGGCTCTGGCTGGACAAGCCGTTAACCTCTGCTGAGTATCCTTTTTATACCGTGGCGGGGTTTACCTACACGGATTCCGTTTCGTTGTTCTCCCGTTTTCAGGAACCGTTCATTTCCTGGGAAAAACAGCACGGCGGTAGTGTGGTTGAGCTGCATGCCTATGCAATCGCCCCTGAAGATGTGC
>JAKSDB010000064.1 GCA_022360415.1 Chlorobiales bacterium | reverse complement strand
CTCTGGCAGACAAATGTCAAGAGACTGCTTGCGTACTCTTCCATTGCTCATGCCGGTTACATCCTGCTTGGTATCATCGTCATGGATGAGCTTGGGACGCAGGCAACGCTTTTCTATCTTCTCTCCTACCTGTTCATGAACTTCGGGGCGTTTCTTGTTGCGGTAATCATCGCCAACAAGACCGGGAGCGAGAACATCGAGGATTACCGGGGTCTCGGCAGGAGAATGCCCCTTGCCGGAGCGGCCATGACCGTATTCCTGATTTCGCTTGTCGGATTGCCGCCGACAGTCGGCTTTATCGGCAAGCTGATGATATTTTCAGCCCTTCTGGCAAAAGGCTCGGTGTTTGTCTGGCTGGCTCTTGTCGGTATCCTCACCAGCGTTATTTCTCTCTACTACTATATGCTGATCCCGCTCAACATGTACCTGCGTGAGTCGAAACAGCCGCTTCCCGATACCATCAAGACCGGTTTTCTGCCGCAGCTGGTGACAGCGTGCCTCATGCTGCTGACACTCTACTTCGGTATCTTTTTCACTCCGCTCTCCGATTTCGCCCATTTCGCGGTGACGCTTTTCGGCAATCAGCTGTACTGATCCTCCGGTTCAGCGGAGTCTACTTAAAAGCTGAAGCCCGGCGTGCTTTGAGAGTAGTAAGCCGGGCTTTTTTGTTTCTATGGTCAGGTTAAGCACAGTCTGAATAAGCAAGAAATTGTAAAGTGTTACTCGATTGCCTTTAACAGGGAGTGCAGCTTTTCACGGAGATCGGGTAATTTGTTTGTTGCCGCATCCCAGACAATAGTATAATCAACCCCAAAATAGTCATGAATAAGCCTGTCCCGCATTCCAGCGATCTTACGCCACTCGATATCAGGTCGCATTTGCCTGATGGATTCAGGCAATTTTTTTGAGGCCTCTCCTATGATTTCAAGACTTCGGACAAATGCCCTTTTGAGCGTTTCATTCTTGATAAAAGATTCGAAATCCGTTTCTGCAATGTGAGGAAGGAGGTAGTCTATTTCATCAAGGATATGACGAATGTATTCATGCGGCAATAGGGACACGTTCCACCTCTTTTAAAATATGCTGCCCGATGTGTGGACTCAGGGCTTCAGGGGTAACTATTTCGACCTTGCGTCCTAAAAGGTCTTCAAGAAGAAACGCAACGTCCATGAAATTATCGAACGAATGTTTTTCGGGCAGGAATTCTACAAGCAGGTCAATATCGCTGCAATCGGTTTGCTCGCCCCGAACAAATGAGCCAAAAAGTCCAATGCTTCTGACACCCAGCAATGCAAGCTGCTGCTGCTCACCAAAAATCCGATAAACTATATCGTCCTTTGTTTTGACCTTTGTTCTCATTGGTGGATTCAAAAAAGTCCGGAATCGTTTAATCTGTGAATTTTTGGGTAAGATAAGGATAATAATCAATTGTTCCATTCTAATGGTGTAATCCGCATCCATTGCCCGATATTATCAAAAGGCCGGATTCTTCCTCAGCTTGTGACAGCCAGGCTCATGCTGCTAACACTCTACTTCGGTCTCTTCTTCACTCCGCTGTCCGATTTCGCCCATTACGCGGTGACGCTTTTCGGTAATCAGCTGTACTGATCCTCCGGTTCAGCGGAGTCTACTTAAAAGCTGAAGCCCGGCGTGCTTCACCGCACGCCGGGCTTTTTGTGTTCATATAATGTGGTTACATACTTTTTTTGGAATTTTTACTGCTCATGCTGGTGGCTGTTTGCGCGGAAAAGGTTTGTCAGGCAATAGTTTTTGCGTTGCTATCATGAAGCCTTGTTTTTTTAAGCCACGAAAAAAAATCAGTTACACTTTTTTTGCTTTAAATAAAAATTTCGTTATTCTTCTGAATAACTACGTGCTATATACGCTGACGGTCATTAGTCCCTTTTCTCTTTCCTGCCTACGATGAGCACGCAACTCGACGACCGTCACTCCGCCACTTCACCCCTCCATAAGTTGCGGGATAAAAGTTTTAGGTTCTTTGAGCTATCCTCAAGAATGTGGTGATGAGTTGTGTTGCCTAAGTGAATAACGAACAAATATCTTGAGTGCTTCTTTTGTTGAGAGAAAAAATCACATAAGATTTATATGTTTTGAAATAAATGCACTTCATTTTTCAAAGCAAAAGTATAAAGTGCTCAAGAGTTAATTTGTAACTATTAATAATGATATTATGAATGTAAATTCTATAAAAGTAGTTGAGGGCTATGATTTTTCTGTTAAGCAAAAAGAACTCAGAAATGAACTGAATAAGCGTCATGAAAAAAGATTGGACTTATATGAAGTTCAAGGAAAAAATGACGGTGTCTTAAATGTGCCCGGTGTAGATGATGAGAGTGCGTCTGAAATTGAATATGAAATAAGAAATGCATATAAGAGTGATCTTAAAATAATTGAGCAAAAAGGACGTCCTTTATTAGATGAGCCTCATATAAAGATTAAACAATTAAAAGAAGAGAAAGAAATACTGATTTCAAATATTGATGATGTAAAAGAAAAGAAAAGCTCAATTGCTCAAGATAGAAAAAAAACAAGGCTTGAGGAAGCTGATAAAAATAACGAACTGAATAAAAATAATGTAAATGATCAAAAAAGGATAATTGAACTAAACTGGCAGGATGCACAAAAGGATTTTAAAGAAGTTACTGATAGAATCGGTAGAAAGCAGATGGTTAATTATATAAAGCCGGCGTGGATTGAGTGGTTGATTCTTGTTTTTTTAGGGCTGTGTGAGATTCCGTTGAACTATACAGTGTTTGTTAATTTTATGCTTCCTAAAAAGGAGACATATATGCTCTCTGGCCTTTTGGTTATAGCGGTGCCAATACTTGCTCATCACGCTGGTATATGTTGGCGTCAATACGAAGAGTCAAAAAAATATATATACCATTTACTTATTGTTATACCATTGATGATAGGGCTTAATGTTGCTGTTGGGATATTACGTACAGATTATATTGCGGATTTGCCGAATGTGACCCCGCCAGAGTTAACAAACACATTGACATTTATAATGTTAAGTAATATTCTTTTTCTTGTAGGTGTGATTGTTTCTTTTTTGCATCATGATAAAAGTCAAGAGCTAACTGTCGCTACTAAAAATTATATAAAAAATGAAAAAGAATATGTGAAAAAGATTGCGCCATTGCTTAAATTGGAGCGTGAAGAGCAGAGTAAATACATCCATCTGATAAAGCAAATTGAAGAAGAGAACGATGAAGAAAGGAAGAGAATAGAGTCTTTGGTGCCAGATATAGAAAAGAAAATTGCTGATACAGTTGGTATGTACGATTCTATATTGAATGTTTTTAAGGCACTCGAAAAAGAAATCGATGCAAATTATATTGTGTGTGTTTCAAGGTATAGAGCTGCAAACCAAAGGAGTAGGAATAATAAGGAGCGTCCTCATTCTTGGAAAAAGATTGCTTCATTGGAAAAGAATTTTGTCTTTTCAGGAATAAAAGAAGAGGATGAGAATTAGAAAAATTAATTAAATGTCTATGTTTAAAAAAAGTATATATATCTGTCTTGGATATCTGTTTTTTTTTGTTGCTTCTGCTGCTCTTCAGAGTTGCGAAAAAAAACAAAGGGATTCTCAGGATAAAAATTCTGTTGCTGGGGGGTCTATAGTATATGTTTATTATGATATAACAGAGGGCTTGAGTGATCGCGAAAGAGATATTTATTTGAATGATGTTGGGGCAATATGTGAATTGATGGGTTTAGACTCTCTTGAAATGGATGGCGGGAAGGGTTATGGAAAAGTGCATATTAATTTAATAAATCATGAGAATTATAGAAGACCAATGTTATTGAAAGTTGAAGACAGAAATGAGGATGAAGAGAATGAAAAAATATGTAGGGCAAAAGTAATAGGCTTTATTAATGGTTTTAGAGATTCTGTGAAAATTGTTTTAAATAAATTTTTGACAGAAAGAGATACTGCACAAACGGTTATAACTAAAAAATTTATCAATGATTTGCACAGCCTAAAGGAAACAAGTTATAAAAATAAGATAATGGTCGTATACTCAGATATGGTTGAACATAATAATGATATAGGGGGAGTCTCTTTTATAGACACAGATATTGTTCAGAAAGGGGATGATTTTATAAAAGATATGATTGAAAATGCATATAAGGTGTCGATTAAGGATTCCACTTTTTATAATAATGTTTCAATATATATAGTTAGGCCTGATCATGAAAAGTATTTTTTGATAAGAGAAAGATTGGAAAGATTTTGGAAAAACGTTTTCGGCGCGAGCTGTAAATTCCAGAATATTCTTGATTTTGAATAGCGCATTTTATTTTTAGAATAAGGTTTTTTGTTTTCAATTAAAAATTAGAGCTAAAGATTATGGCGAAAACAAATTGTTGTGTTTGTGATGTTCGAAAAGAAATTAAATATTTAAAAATGTGTAATAAGTGTGAGGTTTGGTATTGCTCAAATTGTGTTGGCAAATATTGTCCCAGATGTAAAGAAAGGCTTACATAAGTGCACTTCAAGGTCACAATTACGTTATGACAAGAATAGTCTTTTTTTCTCTTGAAAAAAAGCAAGTTTAGTACACGCTTATTACCCATTTTGCTTCAAGGCTGCATCACTCATTAATTTCAAAGATGTCTTTAAGAGATGATAATCTATTTTGAACATGCAGGCCTGAATTAAAATGTGAGAACCGGGAAGTAAATGCCATATTATGACAACCTATAGGCTGCATCCTGTTCTCCTCGTAGCACTTTTAGTAACGATCACCGTTGTTGCTTCATGGCTTGCCTTTAACATATTTGTCTGGTCAAAAGATGATCAGTTGCCGTCAGAAAGTCAATTTTTCCAGAACAATAATTTTTCTGTACAATCGCTTGTTTGGCGAGTGGAATATGATAGTCTCGGAAGAATAGCAACGAGTATCGATCCGGCAGGACGTCCTACAAGTTTTAGCTATTCCCACCTTAAGAACGGTCAAGCTCAAAGTATTTCTATTAATTCCCCTGATGGCAATGATCTATCCTTGAAATATAACAAGGATGGTTTGTTGTTGGAGATGACCGACAGTCAGGGAAAGGTTGGATACCGATACGACAAGCGTGGATGGTTGACGATGATTGGGAGGAAAGGCTCTCCCACAATCGAATATGACTATGACGAAGCAGGGCGTATTTCTGAAATGCGTATCGGTGATTTCTACACAATCACCAAAGCGTATGATTTTCTTGGCCGTTTATCTTCGATCAAAACTCCTGCTGGCACCATCAGATATGAATACCGACCCGGTGAGGGACTGGTGATTCGATCTCTGCCGAACGGTATCAAGACCTTTTACGGGCGAGAGGGAAACGGCGAGCTCAAAGAGATTACCCATGGCTATTTTGCAGAACCGAACAGCAACAGCTATTCGGTGCTTGCAAGTTACAGCTATGAGCAAGGGCCCGATGGAAAGATCAAGGCTATCAGTGAAAAGTCAGCGCAAGGATCGTTTGAGCGGCGTTTTGACTATGATGTTATGGGGCGCCTGGTCCATGCTACGGGGGCGGGCGGACAGAAATATAACTATGAGTATGACACATTCAGCAATCGAGTTCGGGCCTCAACAGAAGGTGAATCCGGACAAAAATGCACTTACGACTGGGCGGGTCGTCTGTTTACGGTTAACGGTGATTCGACACACTACGATGCCAACGGTAATCTGATTGACGCAACCATCAACAATACCAAGAGAACGTATCACTATCATTCTAATGGCAGGATAGCCGAGATTCAGGTTGATGCTGCTGCTGTCAAGTACAGGTATGACGGTTTTGGTCGTCTGATTTCGCGTTCGAGCAAGACAGGAAAAACCAGCTATATCCCTGATCCGTTATCTGATGTATGGAAGCCGCTGGTGATCGAAGAGGCGGGTGGAAGGAAAAACCTTGTTATCTGGGATGGTAACACACCGCTTGCGATTGTCCGCAAAGGAAAAGTTGAATGGCTGCTTCACGATCATCTCGGATCGGTCCGCATGACAGCAGATGCCAGAGGCAAGATACAGGAAACTTATGATTATGATCCGTTTGGTGTCCCGCTCAAGAAGAAGAATGTTGCCGCGCCTGTTCCCGGGTTTGCCGGTTTGTTCTGGGATGAAATGGCTGGCGGGTACCTGACCATGTCCCGTTTGTATGACCCTCACCTTGGTTCTTTCCTGCAGCCTGATCCGCAGAAACGTATTCCAACTGCTGATCCAAATGATTTATCTCTTTTTGCCTATTGCGGCGGGGATCCGGTTAATTTTATTGATTTGGACGGGGCTCAGCCTAAATTTGTTTGGGGTCCAGAAAATTTGGTCTGGCAACTTTTACACACAGATTGGTTTGATAGAGATTATGCAAAGGAATATTATGCTCGTAATGAAATGAATACTCGATCAAATGCGATGTCTTGGGTTTATGGAGCAATTGGTGGCTATATTCCCGGTGAAGCTAAAACTGTCCGTCAAAAATACATCTCAGATATTTGGGATTTTGTTCCTGTAATCAGTACATCTAGAACATTTGTTTCAAGCTTGCTTAATTCAAAAGAAGGGAAAATCCGAGAGAGTTTTAATGATATTATATCTCTTGGTACTGGCTATATCTTAAACACACAACAAATCGATCGCATTGGAAAACATTTGATAAAAAGGAACCTAAACAAATATATCACGAATCAAACTTTGAAAAATGCTAATAGGGCATTGATTCGAGGGAAAAAAATAATTGATCGTTTAAATAATTTGGAATTATTAAGTAAAGCCGGTAATAAATTATTGGATTACAAAAATGATTTGAAAACTACAAGTTCCAACGTCGGTGGCGTAGCTCTTGGTGGTGCCGGTGGGTTGATCGAAGGTATTGGTGCGTTGAAAGGGGTGCAGGTTGATGAGAATGGGAACCTTGTTCTTGTTGGTGAGGATGATAAGGGTATCGAGCTGCCTCCGTTGAGGCTGGATGATCTTGTGACTGTTTTTCGGTCTGTCTATATCAATGGCGAAGGGCCGACGGTGACGATCGATCCGAATCCGGAAAACCCGGAAAAGTCTGCGATGATTATACGCCACAGTGAGGCGACGAACAGTACCTATGTCGGCTGGGTGCTTTATCAGGCGGATCGTTTGATGAAAGGGTACGGTCAGGGTGTGGATAACATAACCGGTAAAGATATCAAGAGCAAGGTACCTGGTTATGATAGGGTTATCGATACAGTTTATTTCGGCGGTGTCGATCCTTTGCAGAGACAAAGAGGAGGTGCCTGGGAGCGTTTCTGGATTGTGCCTGCTGAAGCAACACGTTTTCAGAGTGATCGTCAGAAGCTGACGCTTTTTGATGTTCCCTTGAAAGTCAGAACGCAGAAGATGAAGTGGGTCGGAAATGAACTTGTCGATGACCTGGCCGGCAAATCATCACCCGGCGCCAAGGCATTTACATCATGGTTTACGAAAAATTACAATGGAATTGCAGAAGAACAGTATTTGAAACCTCCTGACGAAACAGGTATTGAGGAAGCCGTTCCTGTTTTTGCCGAGTTGCAACGGATTGCGTTGATGACCGCCATCGCGGAGAAGCTGCGTGACCAGGGTGTTCCCATGCCGTTCTGGATGTATGATTATGAAGTCAGAAAAATTCCTTTTGAAAAGTTTACCCCGGGATTGGAGGTAAAGCGTCAAAAAAGGGAAGGTTCAATACTTCGAACTGCACGAATTTTCGGGGGGGTTGAACTTTCTGCTGATGACAAGGTTGTCAGGACATATTCCAGCAACTCCTCCGTGTCAAAAGTTCCACCTGAGTTGAAGGCTGAAATCCACCAGAATATCAGATTGGCAAACCAGCTTGAAAAAACGGTTTCTGATGTTGTTTCTCCAGTCGCGGCTACTCCTTTGGTAGTAAAGTCTTTACAACAGGGTAAAAAAGCATACAAGGTTACGGCTGTTCCCGGAGCGAACACGCTTGCTCTGAGCCCTTGCCGGCTGAATGAACCAGATCTTGTGGTTCCGCTTCCAAGGAACAGGAGTCTGCATCTGACAAGACAGTACAATTCATTTTTCAATCCGCGAGGGCTTTGGGGAAAAGGCTGGACTCTGGATCTTCCGCGTTTACAGAAGGTGAGGGTACCTTATTCTCGAGAATCATATGTTGAAGCGCATGTGCTTCTGACGCCACTGAACAGTGTTCATGCTAATTTCCTGAACGGTCAGGCAGTAAAGAATTTCAGCAATCCGCAATCCCCGAATGTCGATTCGAACAGTCCGTTCAGAGTGCTGACTCAAGCAAAGCCTCCATTTTTAAAGGACGGCTCAACGCTTATGCTGCTCCAGAAAAACGGTCAGGAGTGGTATTTCACCGAATCTGGACAGCTTGTTGCATGGAAAGACGGACCGCAGGTTACTGTCTATGAGCGTGAAAAAGGAAGGATAAAGAGAATTGTTGCTTTGCATGGCGGTATGCTCGCGGGGGAGATTACGCTTGAATACACTGGAGAGAGGTTGTCAAAGGCAACCGGTACATCGCTGGCTTTTCCATCGCCCAAACCATTGATTGTTACTTACAGCTATGATAACACGGGGTACCTGAATGGAGTGTCGACAGATGATGGACGTGTCGGGTATCGGTATCAGGGTGAAAAGGTGGCTGCCATCTCATGGAAGAATAAGAGCGAAGGCAGTAAGCCTTTAGTGGTAAGGGAATATAAGTATGATAAGACAGGACGATTGATAACCAGAAAAGATGGCAATAGCGCTATTAATTACGATATCTCGCCTCAGCGAAACGGTATTATTCTCTCTGCATCTTCTACAGGAACTGGGGGTAATGGGGATGAAAGGCGTTTAGGTGATAAAGAGATGATTGCTAATGGTAGCAGCAGCGGTGGTAATGGCGGTGGTGGAGACACTACCAGGGTTATAATGGAGTATGATAAGAAGATGCGTCCAGTTAAGTCAGTTGAGCCCGATGGAATTGTAGCCAAATGGTCTTATCCGGATTCGTCCAATGTTGAAATGACCATTACAAATAAGGAAAAGCAGTCAATAACTGTAATTGATTCAATTGATAACAAAAATCGAACAATCAAGGTAAATGGTTCGCCGTGGATAACAGCGAAATTCAATGAAGCTGGACAATTGGTCCGTTTGTCTGATACGGAGGATACTCTTTTACAGCAAAGCTGGCGAGCGGACGGGCAGCTTGGTCGAATCAGGATAGGGAACAGTACGGGTTCACTCCAATACGACAACCAAGGTTTACTTAATTCTATTCTATTGCATCCATCAGACGCCGGCGAAAAATTGAATGAATGGCGGGAAACAAGCGTTGATGCGTATGGGCGACCGGTAAAAGTTAAAGATTACACCGGTCTGCATATTGATTTGCACTATGATAAAACCGGAGAAATGTCTTCTGTTCGCAAAAAAAATCGTGATGGTACCGACAGCGGTATTGATATTTCTCGTAACAAAAAAGGATTTGTTGATACTGTAAAATCCTTCTGGGGAAGCGCTATCTATTATACATATGGTCAAGATGATAGACTCAAAAAGATTATTACCAAACGAGGTGGTCAATCATCTTCAGTTGCACTTTCTAATGATCGTGTTCGTGAACTGACAAATTTTGATGGAGGGCGAACCTCGTTCAGCTACAATAATGATGGTTCATCTAAAGGATTTCTTGCGTCTATTAAGTGCCCTGATGGATTGGAGCTGGTATACGATTATAATGCAAATAGGTTGCTTTCTACTGTAGAGGTAGGAAATCAGCGCAGGGTAAGGCTCGAATATGACGATCAAGGTCGTGTGGTTTCGTTTGCATTGCAGCCCATATCACAGTGAAAACATTTTTTTACCGAATTCTTGATAAAGTGCAAAGCTAATGCTAAGGCTTATTTCACGCAGAGCCGTAGTTCTTTTAGTTCTTTCTTTGCTTTTTTTCGGTATCACAAAAGAAAGTACTGAAACTATTGCCGGAAAGGTGGTGAGCGTGTCAGATGGGGATACGGTAACACTCTTAATAGATGGACAACAGGAGAAAATTAGATTGGAAGGGATTGATTGCCCTGAAAAAGGACAGGCGTTCGGAAGGAGGGCAAAGCAGTTTACAAGTGATATGGTTTTTGGTAAAATGGTCTCACTAAAAAGGCTCAAAAAGGACAGATATGGGAGAACTTTGGGGTGGATTCAGGTGGATGGGGAGATTCTAAATATAGAGCTGATAAGGGCTGGTTATGCTTGGCATTATAAAGAATCTTCTTCTCCTGTTTTGTCCTTACTTGAAAAGGAAGCGCGACAAAAGAGAAAAGGACTATGGATCGAAGATAATCCTCTTACTCCTTGGAACTATCGCAAACTTCCCCGCAATAAACACATGTTAATCGGCAGTTATAATAAACAAGAAACAGTTCCTTCAAAAACGCCGGGTGACAAGCAAGGTTTAATTTTTCGGGGTAATGTCAAAAGCCATAAATTTCACAAGCCAGGCTGTCTTAGTTACACATGTAAAAATTGTATAAAAGAGTTTTCAAGCATCGACGAAGCAATAAGCGCTGGGTACGAACCATGCAGAAAATGCATACCATAATGCTTTTTCAATTCTTTCAATGCCTTATTTTTTCAACCTTTATCATTATCGGAGGCGAGGTTGTTTCTGGAATCCGTATTGGTCTCCAGTCACCAGTTTCCATTGCTTTTACCCAATAGTCCATTAGCTTTTGGTGCCCTTCTGCATCAACTGTAATAATCCCAATATCGAAATACCAGCCCACATCATGAGGTTCCCCAAGGCTAACAGTTGTTTTCCATTTTTTTGTTTTTGAGTCAATCTTTACCTCACGTTGTGGCCACCAAAGAGGCTCAAAATCATGGCGGCGTGCAACTGTCCAGACATAAATTCCGGCAGGAACGGTAGCAGTTCCTTTTACTATTACATCTCTGCCAACTCGACTTGAATCCTGGGGAGATATAATTCTGATTCTTTCATTGTTAACTGTTTCTCCTGGGTCAGAGTCTCCTGGATTATCCTGATCTGCCTTTCGAATGTCAATAACATGATTTTCTTGGGCTCTATTTACTTGTGTTTCTTGAATGTTATCAACCTGCTTTTCTTGTCGTTCAGTACAGCTATTAAGGCATAGAGCCATGATGAACAGTGCCAGTAAATACAGTTTGCTTTTTCTCATGATATTGTATTCTTTTTAAATGAATAGTATTGAAAGATAGTTCGAATCATGTTATTTTTTGTCGTTACCTATACGTTTTTCATTGGCTTGAATGTATGCTGAGGCGCCAAAATAAAAAGCAATAACAATACCTACAATGCTTGTAAAGCTGGTTAGTAGGGATTGAGTAACCAGAGGTAACTCTCCTTGACCAGGACTATATTGGAAGTAAGAAAAAAGAATTACTAAAGTCAAATAAACAATAATAACTGTTCCCGTAATTGCAATTCTCATCGAAGATTCGTCAACTTTCTTGTTTTCATCTTCTGGTTGATTAAATAGTAGTAATGATACAAATGTTATGAGTGCAATTGAGATAACCATAACAGGAAAAGGACCTTTGCTGTCTAATACGTAAGCTATGACAGTTCCTGTAATGGCTACTCCAATATTTAATAAGGCCATTAATTTAATTATGTGCTTTCTGTCCTTCTGTATCATATTGAATTTCATATTATAGAATAAAATTATTTATTATATCTTTCACATGCTGATTTTCACTATTTCCTAACCATATGCTGGCTCGTAGAATATTTCGACAACGTGAAACTTACCCCTTCCCCATTATTAAGGGCAGTTTTTTCGATAAACTAAATCCTGAAACCGGCGACTCAAGCCTTGGTACAACTCCAAGCCATCCGATGGCGGATTGAGATACAGATACTCGTGCTTGAGGCCTTGCACCAAGCCCATTCGAGGGAACCGTTATCAGGCTATGATTGAATAGCATTGGAAAAATTCCAAATAATAAGGCTTTTGAAAGGTCATTAAGGGTAAAACAGAGATTTCATGGGTGTGTATGCACATTCTTGCCCTTGTAACATTACCTTTAAATTACAGCAAAAAAAAATATTTTTGCTATAGAGCAAATAAAAAAAAGCTGTTTATCACCTTGTGTCTTGCTTGGGCAATCGGTATAGAAAGTTGAGTGTTGGGGAGATGGGGGTTGAAAAAGTCGAAATGTTTTAGTTCTTCATTTACTTAGAGTGAAAAAGCTCGGAGCTTTTGACCGCCTCGGCAACAGTTGCGGGAACCATGGTTTCCCAGCTCGGATCGCCTGCCTCGATTTTTTCAACAACCGTACGTGACCAGATATTTGCCACGTTGGGATTGAAGTCGCTGATGTCCTGGATGAAATTGTTGTTCTTGAAATACTCCATGAGGGGT
>JAKSDB010000354.1 GCA_022360415.1 Chlorobiales bacterium | reverse complement strand
GCGACTCCTCCGAGCCTTGTTTTCAAGCCGTTTTTCTTTTGAAACAGCTGTAGGCCGGGTTGCTTTTCTTGCTTTCCGTACTGTCAGTGCCTGCTGCACAATCGCTTTCAGGCGGTCAAGGGCTTCCTGCCTGTTTTTCTGTTGAGAACGGTGTCCCTGGGCCTTGATGATGATGATACCGTCTTTTGTAATCCTGCTGTCGCGAAGGGCAAGGAGCCTCGTCTTGCAGAAATCAGGCAGCGAAGAGCTGTGGATGTCGAAGCGCAGATGAGCGGCCGTTGCTACCTTGTTGACGTTTTGCCCTCCGGCGCCCTGCGACCGCACTGCCTGAATGTCAATCTCGGAATCGTCTATCGTTATGCTCCCGGAGACTCTCATGGCGTTCGTTTATCCTTCTTTTCCACACAGAAAAAGAACCACTCAATTTACTTGTTGGTAAGTATATTGAAAACGCAGTTCTTTTCCTTGAAAGGTGATGTCTTTCATTCAACCAGAAACAATCACAAACCATGAACATTGAGGATTTGCTTGACCTCGGCGCATCGGTTATAAAAAACAACAGTGACGATGCAACAACTTCTCTTGATCCCGACCAGCTCTCGTCCGCTCTCGGTAATCTCTTTGGCGGATCGGGCGGAAAACTCGATTTCGGAACGCTGCTTGGCAAAATGAAGGAGTCAGGGCTCGATGATATTGCCTCATCATGGCTTGGAAACGGCAAAAACGCGTCCATTTCAGGCGATGTCATCAGGAACCTTCTCGGTTCCGATAAAATTGCTGATTTTGCATCGATGCTCGGACTCTCCGAAAAAAGCGCGGAAACAGCCATTGCCGACGCTCTTCCCGAAATGGTCGATAAAGCCAGCCCTGACGGCTCGCTTCTGGAAAACATCATCGACAATGCGGGAGGGATCGAAGGGCTGCTCGGTATGGCAAGAAAGTTTTTCTCGTAACAACAGCAGCAATCAGCAGAGGGAAGCATGAAGGATGCTTCCCTACTTTATCCCCCATAATTTAATTTTGCGGTCGTCACTGCCGCTCACGATTGTCTTGCCGTCGGGTGAGATGTCCACCGACTGGACTTCGAGCACATGGCCGCGGTAAGCGTGAATCTGCTTGCCGGTTTCCACATCCCACAAGCGGACAGATTCATCATTGGCGACGCTTGCCGCTTTTTTACCGTCAGGACTGAAGCAGACACTGCGGACACCGTCTTCGTGCCCCTCCATGATATGCTTGATCTCCCCCGTAGCTGCATCGAGAATCTTGACCATCGCGTCCCTGCCGCAGAGGATAATCAATGAACCATCCGGACTGAAGCAGGTGGAATAGGTGTGCCTGTCACGCGTTTTGTAAGTCGCTGTATTCTTTCCGCTTTCAACATCCCAGACCCGAACCACCGGCTCTTCGCCGCAACTTACAAGCTTTTTGCCGTCAGGGCTGAAAGCGACACACTCGATATAGGAGGTATGGCCGGTCAGGGTTTTCCGCTCCTTGCCCGACTCGACATCCCAGAGCTTGATTGTTGTATCGCGGGAACAGCTTGCAACGGTTTTGCCGTCAGGGCTGAAAGCAACCATACGCACCTCGGTATCGTGACCCTTGCACTCGTGAAGGCACGCTCCGGTTTCCGCGTCCCAGATTCTCACCGTGCTGTCGATGCTGCCGCTGGCGACCTTGTCGCCGTCAGGGCTGTAATCGACACACTTGACCCAGGTTGTGTGCCCCGACATCGTATGCAGCGCCCTGCCGGTTTCAATATCCCACAGCATGACCTTTTCATCAAAACTGCCGCTTACCAGTTTCTTGCCGTCGGGACTGAACCGGACACCGAGCACCCGGTCTTCGTGCCCTTCGAGAGTCTTGATCAGCGCCTCATCTTCCCTGACCTGGGGACGCTTGAGTTCCTCTTCCTTTTTTCCGAACAATTTTGATAAAAAACCCATGACACTGTTTAGGATTTTGATTAAATGTTTTACAACTGAATCAGCTTTGAATAGTAAGGTCTAAAAATAAAAAAAAAGCCGGATTGTTTGAGGGATACTGCCTATTCGGAAAGATTTTTGGTTTTTCACACAAATTGCATGTTCCGCGAGAACAACCACATCATGATTACAGGGCTCTGCCGAACCTGATATTTGATTATGGCTCAAGTCTTTTCTTTTTTGAGCGTTCTTTGAGGCGAGCACTGACCATGCGTTCACTCAACCCTCCTTCTTCCACAAATGCTTTCTCTAACCGCTTCAACTGACGATCAAGCAAATACGTTGTCACTTTAATCAGACCGATTATTACATTGGCTGCAACAGCCGGATCACGATGCTCGATACCTTTACGAAAGGTTTCATAGTCTGCATCCGGTTGTTGGTTGAGTTCTCGCAGCCTTTTTGTGTAAGGATGGTCAAGCGTCCATTCCTCAAGCCCCTTTGTTCGTAAAAAGTCACGATAATCTTCAAGCAGCTCTTCGAGGCTTGCTCTTGCCACACTTGTGAGCTTGATCTCCATTTTTTTCGACGTCCCGGAAGCCTGACTCCCCTCGATGATGTTTTGCTTCCCCGACCTTGCAGCCTGAACCATCTGGTCATAGGTTCTATCGTTTCTCCGAATATACCGTTCGCAAAAACGAACCGTGGCGTCATAGACAATTTGTGCTTTCTTGTAGGAAAGCAGCTCCTTGTAACCACCATGTGGCGGTATAAAACCTTCAGTCAATGAATCCTCCTGAAAGGACACAAAAGACAGAAAGGACGAAAAAGAAAAGAAACTGTATTACACTCTGACCTTGGGTCTTTTATGTCCTTTACGTCATTTCTTTACAAGTATTCTTTTTCAGAGTTTCAGAAACCAGAGGGTCAGATTCTCAAATGCAGGTCACAGCTTTTCCGATAACTATGCAAGCCTGCATGTTCATCCCTTTGCCGCGGGACTGGGGCGAACAACTCGAAAACCGACGTCGTTGCACCTGCCGTCCGGAAGGTTGCCGTACCGGGAGGAGCACTCCAGAAGCCCAGGAATGTCGTACCACGAGCCGCCGCGCAACGCCTTCCAGTCCTCATCTTTATCATACCAGTTCTCCATCCACTCCCACACATTACCCGCCATGTCGTACAACCCCTCCGGCGTCGCGCCGTCGGGATAGCGCCCAACCGGGGTCGTCGATCCCTCATTCTCGTCATAATTGGCATGCTTCGCTGTAGGCTCTGGTGTATCCCCCCAAGGGAAATGCCTTTTTTCAGTTCCCGCTGCAGCATAATACCATTCATCCTCATATGGCAAGCGGTATAAGCCAGCGTCCCTGCCCTCACTTTCCATCAGAGAGAGCCATATACAATAGGCTTTTGCGCCAAACCAGCTTACGCCGACCACCGGTTGATCCTCGCCTTTGAAACGGCGATCCGTATCATATCGCGAAACAAAAATTTCAGAGAAACTCTTTCCTTTATTGAGATACTCACGGAATCCAGCTATACTTCCGGTTATTTCATCGAACTTGCGAGAAAAAATATCTTCTATTTCACGTTTTTCCATTGACTGCAATGAAGCGATAAACTTCCGATACAGTTTGTTGGTAACTGCATACTTTGCCAGATGGAAACCACCGCAATCGCCTCCCTCAAGCAGTATATACTGGGAACTATACTCGACTTCGCTATACCACACAGAACTGTTTTGAGCAACAATACCTCGCAGTTCCTGTTCAGCCCCCTTTTCTTCTGGTTCCCGAGAGTCCTTTCCGGCAAGCCCGATTACCTCATCGACCTTACGAAGTACTTCCCTGTCGGTATCCAGTCTTTCCTGCCTGAATTCCAGAGCCACATCAGCAGCCTCCGGTGTTCCGAGTACTTTCAGACAATCAAGCAAATACTGCTGCTGCAAAGGAGAAGACGATCCGCTCAGGAGCTTTTCCTGAAACGCTTCGACTGTTTTCTGGGAAGCCCGATCAATCAGACGATGCAACTGTGTCTGGGCAGCCTGATCGAGAGAAACGAAATGTTTTGATTCAAACAATGCTCGCATGAATCGAGTAAACAACCCGGCTTTGGCCTTGGCCATAAAAAACAGCAACGGCTCTTCCCACGCAGGATCACCTACTCTCTTGACAAGAGATGCCAGACGCTCCGGATCGTCATTCACGCTGGTCTGCAACTGCACGCCAGCCAGATACTCACGAAACGTCTTGTGCCGAAACACGTACGTTGAACCTGCATCGATCAAGACTCCGGATCGGTCCGCAAGATTTTCGCAGATATCCTCTGCTCCCAAGGCAATAGTTGGGATCTTTTTGATCTCCTTCTGCACAAGCTCGTGCATGTTCCCTTTATCAATATTCTCGATCGGCTCTCCCCCTTCGTATTCCTGCATCCAGAGCGCTACGGGACCAAGCAGCATTTTTGCTTGTTTCGCTTCGATCAGAACCTTCATATCCTTTTCACGATCCCGAAGCTCAAGCAAAAAGTCAAGCGCGTGATCATAGAGTTCATCTTCATTATTGGGAAGATATTTCTCTTTTTTCCAGAAAATGGCCATGATCTGCAACAGCAGAGGAATGCCTGCAAGCTCTTTCAATCCCTTCATATCGGGCTGCAACAGATAATCCCTAAGTCTTGCAGCGTCATTCGAGGCCTTTTCCTCAACAGTCTCTTTGCTTTTTGTTCCACCTCTGATCTCCATGTCGGCATCCCGCAACAACGCTGCACGAAACCAGTTCCTGAGAAACAACTCTTGTTGCTCGGGAGTAAACCTCTGCACATACGCTCGCTGCGGAGACAGTCTTAAGGCATTCTGCTCTTTTATCATGAATCCTCCGTCACGTGTCGTCATGACAAATACTGCATCGCGATATGTTTCCAGTGCCCTCGTCAACCAGCGAAGCACGTTCACCCTTTGATCGCTGCTGCTTATTTCATCAAGTCCGTCAAGCAAAAGAAGCACCCGCTTATGACGGAGACGGTTTTCAAACCAAGATTCATCGACTGAAAAGTGTGGTTCGAACACTCCAGATAATATTGTCGGCAAGCTTTTCTTTTCCGCCCCCTGCATTGCCATACTTTTGAGCGGTATATAGAGAATAACCGGTTTATCATCGCACCCCGGTAGTCTGAGATTCCTGTTCAACGCGAAGTGCTTGATAATCGTTGTTTTACCGGATCCCGGTTCTCCGATAATCAATAACATTCGCTTATCGTTTGTCACGGTATAAGCCAGCGCTTCTTCAGGCTTCACATACTGCAGTTCATCCTGTTCATGCCGCTCAAAGCTTCTTCGTCGATCGGCCTCGGACTCATATTTCGATTCGACATCGATATCAAGCGGTACAAAGGTTTCCGTGACACCGACAGATTCTTCGGCACCATCAATACCCCTGAAACCGAAAATTTCACTTTTTTTGAGTGAACGGCAAAGATGTTCCAAATACTGCTCCTCATCTGTTTCGAGTCGCTCCTGCTTTTTCTGGAACTCTTTCTTGCGTCTCTTTTCTTCTTGTTGGCGCCTATGCTCTTCTTCAGCCTCTAACTCTGCAAATCTCTGTCTCTTTGCATCTTGTAACATTTTTTGTCTCTGATAGAAAAACAACCCCCAACCTACAACAGCAATAGCAAGTGCTACAATAACCCCTATGGCTTGCCAATCCCACCCGCTCTCTTCATCCTTTTGCGCTGTCGCCCGCTCCGGAACCACCTGTTCCCCCTCCTGCACAACCAATGAGTCAGGCTGCGACTTTTGCGGCAATGAAACAGAACCAGAATCAAGTACGTCAACAGTATCAGACTTTGCAAACAGTGTCGGGTCAGGTGTTACACACAATGCATGAGAAGGCCCTATACCCGCAAGCAAGGCTGCCAGAAACAACACCGGTAACAGTCGCAATGAAAAGAGTGACATAGACATTCTGGTTAACGGATGCACCAAGTAATTCTCCTTTTAATATACATCAAACCCCCAACACCTCCCTCAACCTCCGCGTATCAGCCTGCCGGGCGTGGCCGGTCCAACCGGCGATGGAGGATTGACGTTTTTCGATTGGGGCGGTTTCGAGTGCCGTGAGTTTCTTTTTGAAAGCCCGAACATTTGCCGAAGGCAGCAGACGATGTGATGGAAAAACAATCTGACCGAGAAAAGGCCGCCCTTCACTGGATGGATACAGTGCGGTTCCTTCAGGATTGAGTTTCAGACGAAGTATTTCCAGAAAAGCCTCTATCTCTTTCTCCCATTGTCGCAATTCCTCTTTCGAGTTGGAAAACAGAACAAAATCATCCACATACCGTACATATCCCTTGCAATGCAGGGTTTCCTTGACAAAGTGGTCAAACCCGTTCAGAAAATAATTGGCAAAAAACTGGCTGGTCAGGTTACCGATCGGCAGGCCTTTCGTCCGTTCAAACGGAGTGAACAGCATATCGCCGGGAAAATAATCGAGGGGACTTTCCTGCGCATTGCCGTTGTCGATGACCGTTGCTATCAACCATCGTGTTTCAGGGCAGGCAAACTTCCTGTACAGCAGTACCTTGAGAATGTCATGGTCGATGGAAGGGAAGAATTTGCGAATGTCGCATTTCAACACATATTGAAAGCGCCTCAAGTACTGCTGATAGCGTTTGATTGCCTTGTGTGTTCCTTTCCCTTTGCGATTGGCATACGAATCATGAATCATCGAACGCTCCATGACCGGGCCGATTCTGTTGATCAACGCATGATGCACAACGCGGTCCCGAAACGGGGCCGCGCTGATCATCCGGTGCTTCGGCTTGTAGATATAAAAGGTATTGTAAGCACCCGGCTTCCAGGTTTTTTCCTTGAGTTCAGCGTGCAGCGCCCAAAGTTCGTCTTCGAGGTGATAGAAAAAATCAAGCACTCCCTTTGTCTGCCTTTTGCACCGTGAGGCTTTTCCGGCAGCACTCAAGAGATTCTCGAACGAGACAATCTCTTCATAGATGTTGCGACATGTTTTCATAAGAAAAGCGAAAAGCAACAGGCCGCTTTTTCACGCCGTTACTCGAGCAGCCTGTTTTCCGGTTCTGTTTGTGTGCAAGCCTCTGTAACAACATGCTTGCACCTCGGGAAAAAGAGCCGTATGTCATGCCCATCCCCTGTCCGGCATTCCGTAAAAAGACCGGCATCATGATGAGCGCGAAACCGTGCTGACCGGGCATGATTGGGGCGAACAACTCGAAAACCGATGTTGTTGTTCCTGTTGTCCGGATTGTTGTTGTTCCGGTAGGAGCACTCCAGATTCTCAGGTTTGTTGTTCCACGAGCCGCCGCGCAACGAAGCGGCAGATCAGATCAAGACTCTCTTCCTATAAAAAGGTATGGTTTCTCGTGCCAACTCATGCCGTTTTTTTCATCCATCCCCCAAGCATCTTGCCGAGTTCGGCAATCTGACGGCTCCCGTACTCGTAGGATTTCAGGTTCAAAAACTGCATATCATGGCTTAAGCATATAAGCAAACGAAGGCGTGTCAGATTTTCATCGGCCTGCCTTAAAAGCAGCAGCCTGTTGGTGTGCATATTCGCCACCGCCACCAGTTCGGTGAAATCCAGGATCGTGCTTTCAATCCGCACGGCAACGCTGAACCGGTAGCTCTTTGGAAACTTTCCGGTGTGCTGCAGCAGCCATTTCGAAAACTCATAGGACTTTTTCACAATCAGCATCTCTTCAGCAGCCATATACAAAAACTTTTTTCAAGGTTCCTCGCTGTATTGTCGTGAGCGATTTGAGAGCAAGGCGGACGGAGCACAGAAACCGTAGTGTACATAAAGTACATGAGGATTTCGAGCACCGACCAACGCAGCAATCGAATCGAGCAACAAATACAGGGGTGAGCTATTCAGAGTTCCAGAAACCAGAGTATCAGATTCTCAAATACAGGTCACAGCTTTTCCGATAACTATGCAAGCCTGCATGTTCATCCCTTTGCCGCGGGACTGGGGCGAACAACTCGAAAACCGAAGTAGAGGCCCCTGAGGTCCGGAAAGGAGCTGAACCGGTAGGAGCACACCAGATTCTCAGGTCTGATGAGCCACGAGCCGCCGCGCAACGCTTTCCAGTCCTCATCTTTATCATACCAGTTCTCCATCCACTCCCACACATTACCCGCCATGTCATAGAGCCCATCCGGGGTTGCACCGTCAGGGTAACGCCCTACAGAGGTCGTTGCATCTTCGTTTTCATCATAATTGGCGTGCTTCGCAGTTGGCTCAGGTTTATCCCCCCAAGGATATTTCCTTACCTTTAACACCTTTTCCAGCTTGTCGCGCCTGCCTCCAGCAGCCCATTCCCATTCAACCTCAGTAGGCAGACGATATACTGCACCGTTTCCTGCAAGCATGGTCAACCACAGGCAGTACGCTCGGGCCGCAAACCAGCTCACCCCGACAACCGGTTGGTCGTCCTTGTTAAATCTCCGGTCATCATCATATTCAGACCTTAGCAGCTCTGCAAGATTTTGTCCTTTTTTCAGGTAATCATCAAATCCCTTGACTGCAGCATCGTTGCTTTTTGCAAGGGAATGGAGTTGGTCCTGATAGGACTTAAAAGAGAGGTTCACGCCGCTCTCAGAAGGATTCCCGTCAAGAAAATCAATGAATGTGCGATACTGTTTATTTGTCACCGGATATTTGGCAACATAGAGATCGGGAACAGTAACGTTCTCTTCTGTATCTGAGTAGATATAGGTACCTCCTCGAATCAGGATGTACTGCGCATCCTGTTCGTAGGGGTTGCGAAAGGACTTTACTGTTCGGACAGTCGGATCATATGCTTTAACAATTACTTTTGCCGTTGGCACTTCAATGGTTACTCCTTCTTTTCGTAGCTCAGATTCGAGTTCAAGCGCAACATCCTCTGACAAATCAAAGATTCGATTGTCTTTAGCCAATCCATTCTTCTGAAACTCTGCCAACGTATTAAGTGCAGAAGGCTTAGCAATGATTTTCAGACAATCAAGAATGTAGCGTTGACGATTGACCGAGGTCTCTTCTTCCAGAAGCTTTTCGCACAACGCATCTGTCTTTTTCTCCGGAGCCTCTTCGATCAATGACCTAAGCAGTTCTTGCTGTTTCTGCGACAGTTCTTCGCTGACATCCGACTCGAAAAGCTTTTGCATGAAAAGATCGAAAGTATCCTCATCTACCTGTGCGATAAAAAACCTGAGCGTTTCATTCCACCAGTCTTCTCCGAAATAGGATACAAGCCGATTGATGCGATTGTATTTGTGCCGTTCTTCCTTCAACTGCAAACCCGATAGAAATTCCCTGAAGGTTTTGTGACGAAAAACATAGTCTCGCTCACCATACTCCGCCAGTAACCCTGCCCGATCAACCAGATTTTTACAGAACGCGTCTGCCCCTGGAGGATGGTCGAATGTATCGAGCTTTTCTTGTATCTTCCCTTGCATCAATTTTCTTTCAACTTCATCTGCCTTGAGCGTCTCTTGCATCCAGAGCGACACTGGTGCAAGCACGCGCCGTGCCTTGTCGGCAGGAAGAAGCGGTGTGATCTTGCGTCTCTCGTCCCTGTACTCCAGCAGGTAATCCAGCGCTGCACTGTAAAGCTTTAAACGGTTGCCGGGTAGAAAATCCCGCTCTTTCCAGAGAATCGCCATGATCTGCAGCATCATCGGTATAGCTGCAAGCTCCCGCATCCCTTTGTTTTCAGGCTTTTTCAGGTATTTGACAATTCTATTGGTACGTTCTTTCGCGTGATTCTTCTGTTTTTCAATCCACTGCTCAGAATTCGTTCCTGCCGGGCAGAGTTCCCTGAGGTATGCCGCCATGAACCATTTCGAAAGAAACTCTTCCTGCTGCTCCTCGGTAAAATCCATCACATCGGCACGGATATGATCGGCACTCAGTTCAACGCCTTCAACTTTCCTGTATCCGGTGAACCGTGAGGTCACAACGAAACAGGCCTCCGGAAAGCCGCTCCATGTCCGGTCGATCCAGTTGCATGCCTCTTTGCGTTGTTCCAGATCGCTGATCTCGTCGAGGCCGTCAAACAGAACAAGGGATTTCGTGTCCTTGTCGCGCAGCCAGGTTTCGAACACTTCCTTTTCAATCGAATTCGACCGCTGCCCAGCCCATAACGAAAGCTGTTCGGGCAAAGAGAAACAGTCACCGCTCTCATTTGTTTTCAAATCCCGTAACGGCAGGAAAAAAACCCTCACCGGTGCCTGACTTCCGAACAATCGATCCTGCTTGTTCTGCAGGCAGCAGAGGGCATAGTACTTCATCAAAGTTGTCTTCCCTGAACCGGGATCGCCGATAACCAGCAGCATACGGTATTCAGGAAACACCCGCTGCATGAGTTCGTCAGGACTATGGTGACGCATCTCCTCCTGCAAAGGCTCTTCACGCTTCCCTGTTTTGTACCGATCCTCTGTCTTCCAGTTGTGCGATATTCTCAAGGGAACGAAGGTATCGTCGAGGTTGACCTGAACGCTGTCGATGTCCGGGGAGCCTATCAGGCGAATCTTTCCGAGTTCTTCTCTAAGTGTTGCCTGATAGCGTTGATCGTGTTTTAAGTGTTCGTTTGCGCTATCTGATGTAACCTGAATCTCTTTTTCTCCCAGAAACCACCGTCGCACCTGCACTCCGAGATGTTGAGTCAACTTCTCTCGAAAATCTTCAGGATTCTCGTATTCACCGAGATAATCACCCTTACACTGTCTCCTGGCTTTGAACACTCTTACGTTTTGAAGCTGTTCGATATCAACGTCATTTGGAAGATCGTCTAAAGAAAAATAAATCATGACCGGCTTGCCCATTTTCTCGATACGCTCGATCTCTTCCACAGCCCCTCCCGGAGCAACACCGGTATGCGTCCCAATCCGTGTCCAGAAAATCCCGATTGCTGCGTCACATTTATCGACAATCTGTTTATTCAAAATCCCCTGTATCCTGTCGCCGGATTCCGGAGCAGAATGCGACTCCCATAATACAGACTCAATTGTCAGCTTTCTTTCATCGCTATTGACAATATTCCAGTCACCTATCACCTTCTCGGCTATTTCCCTTTCTTTAGAAACATCAGAAGGCGAAGCGATAAGTATCTTGATTTTTTTATAACCGTCCTTTCCTGCCATAAGTCTGAGCAATTCCGGGTTAGGAAAAGAATAGAATGCCATAACTTACAGAAAATACGGTTATTATACATGAGACAGAATTCGTTCATGCGTTGGCAGTATGTATCATCGTCATCACTGTAGGGGCAGACCTGTGTGTCTGCCCCTACGAGAATAGTACATAACGACATGAATAAAAGAATAGCCGAAAAGAACGATAAAAAAGCTCCATTACCGAAACGCAAACAGCTGCGTCTGCCGGAATACGATTATGCGCAGGAAGGGGCGTATTTCATAACGGCTTGCACAAGAGGCAAAGCATGTTTATTCGGAAATGTCGTGGACGGAGATATGATATTGAACGATGCGGGGAGCATGGTACAGCTTGCCTGGGATGCAATTCCGGTAAAGTATCCTGGCATTGAAACGGACGAATTCGTTGTGATGCCGAATCACGTTCACGGCATCATCGTGATTACCGATTCAACCGTAGGGGCAACCCCCCGTGGTTGCCCGAATGTTGGTGATACACAACACGATCTACAGGAAGACGGGCAGGCACGGGGGCCTGCCCCTACCAATCATCAACCGTTCTCGTTACCGGATGTTATGCATCGGTTCAAATCCATGACGACGAACGCATACATCCAGGGTGTACGAAAACATGGATGGAAACCGTTCAATGGCAAATTATGGCAACGCAACTATTTCGAACGGGTGATACGAAACGAACGGGAATTGAACAGGATAAGGGAATACATTGAAAAGAATCCGCTACGATGGGTGCTGGATCGGGAGAATCCGGAATACGCATCACATCGCGAAAGAACACATTGGGGCGAATGATTGCGGGCCACAAATTACGGGCGAATGGTTATTCGCCCCTACGAAATATGGGTTTACCAGATCGTCTGCACAATGTCCGACTGCCGGAGATTCTCGTCGGCTGTTACAAGCGGGGTTTTTGTGACGAGGGACGAGGTGCAGATAATCCTGTCGGCAGGGTCGCTGTTGATCGTGTCGGGCAGGGTTGTTGACAGATAAGCTATTTCCGGGGTTATCTCCTGAAAAACATACTTGTTGGACGAAAACAGCAGATCAACGAATTCAATATACGGCACGCTGACCTCGATCCTTTTTTTCCTGATCAGCATCGCTATCTCCCACAGGGAGATCGAGCAGAAAAAAAGACCGTCTGTTTGGTTTGCCTCTTTTATCGCCCCCCTTGCCTTATCACTCAACATCTCCGGCTGCAATGCATCCCAGAGAATCACATGCGTATCGAGGGTGATCATTGTTTGTCAGCCTCCCACTCTTCGCCAAGTGGAGAGAGAACATCATGCAGGACCGCCGTTCGAGCCACTTCTTTCAGCTTCATTCTCGCTTCCTGCTGTTTGTCTTCGGGAGGAACAAGACGCGCGACCACCTTTCCCATCGAGGTTATGTCAAGGGTTTCACCGCGCTCGACACGCCGCATCACTTTTCTGAGATTGGCCCGCAATTCACTCACGGCTATCGTTCCCATAGCTTTTCCTCACAACCTTTTCAGATTCGCCCCAAAACGTACAATCCTTTTGTACAATATAGATAATGAAAAGAGAAAGCACACCGTATCGATAACGCTCTAAAGGGCACCTCTATTAATTGTTATGAGCGTTCCGAGAGCAAGGCGGTCAGCGCACAGAAACCGGAGTGTACACAAAGTACATGAGGATTTCGAGCACTGACCAACATAGCTATCGAGACGCGGAATAAAGTAATAGAGGTGCCCTACTACCCGCCTTTGCCGGAAAAGTTATACCGCCTCCCTTTCCATTGCGATCCTTTGCCGAAGGTGACCAGGAAAAAGGAGTTCGCGGCGATGCCGAGCAGAGCCACTTGTGAGAACACATGCAGCAACGCTCCCGAGAGTGGCTGACTGAACTGACCGGCGATCAGCAGCCTGCTTACGAGGGCAACCAGAACCTGCAACAAAGGCAACCAGAAGTAAACCGGGGAAAAGTCAGCCTGAGCGACCGAGCTGATCAGAAAGCCGTAGGGCGCAATATAGACAAGCACCGTGATAACCATGAGGATAAATAAAAGCGGTGTGTTGTATCCAAGGCCTGCAAAAAGGTTCTTGGAAAACCCCTGCCATACCTCTGCAAAATTTCTGTACATCCGGCAGCTCACGGTTTCCATTCCATTGTAGCTCAATACCTTGCCGGCTTGTCTTTTTACCGCCTTGCACAGCCCGACATCTTCAACAAGATTGGTACGTACCGAGCCATGCCCGCGGATCTCTTCGTACATCTTGCGGCGGAACATGAGAAACTGGCCGTTCGCAAAACAAAGCGAAGGCACAGGACTCGCATGCACAAGCTTCAAAGGGAGATAGCACAGCAGAATAAAATAGATCAACGGTACGACCAGCTTTTCCCAGAATGACTGCATCTCCTGCCGAGGGGTCATGGACAGCATGTCCGCACCGCTCTTCTGCATGGCCGCGACGGAACGGGAAAGACTGTCGGGCGAATGAGATGTGTCGGCGTCGGTAAACAGCAGGAAATCGCCCCTTGCCGCCTCCCCAAGCTGGCTGCATGCCCATGCCTTGCCGTGCCAGCCTTCTGGAAGAGGTTTGCCGTCGATGACACGGAGCAACGGCTGATCCACGGAGAGCGACAACTTCTCCAGGATTTGACCGGTCCGGTCAGTTGAACCGTCATTCAGGACGATCAGTTCGTAATTGGCATAATCCTGGTGAAGCAGGGAGGTAATACAGCGCTCTATGCTGTTTTCTTCGTTACGGGCAGGTACGAGCACGGAAACAAGGGGCAACGTACCCTCCTCCTCCGGGACCTTCTTCGGAAGGGCCGAAAGCTCCCCCAGGTTCCAGAGCAGTATTGCCAGAAAAGCAAGGAGGCAACAGACGATTATGAGCTGATAGATGAGCATCATACCCTGCACGCTGTAACAAGCATAAAATCTCAATGTATATAGGCTCTATGGGACCTATAAGACCTATAAAACCCGGCTGACTGCTACAAGCAATATATCGAACGATTCTCTCATATAGTTTTTGCTGAATTGAGCAATAGGCGAGCATACCGGAGATGCACAAAAGGCCTCAGCGTCGGGCACCTCTATTAATTGTTATGAGCGTTTCGAAAGCAAGGCGGTCAGCGCGCAGAAACCGGAGTGTACATAGAGTACATGAGGATTTCGAGCACTGACCAACACAGTTATCGAGACGCGGAATAAATTAAGAGAGGTGCCCCCCTATTAATCGATGAGCTTGCTGATACCATACTCGAAAATACCCTCTGCCCCGGCTCTTTTCAGATCGGGTATAACCGAACGCACAACCTTCTCATCCACTATCACTTCGAGGGCGACCCAGTTTCCATCGGCAAGATGCGAAACCGTCGGCTGGCGAAGTGCCGGGATCAGTTTTGTGATTTTTTCAAGTGATGACCTGGGAGCGTTCATTTTCAACCCAACCTTGCCCTGCGCGTTGATGGCCCCCTGCATGAGCATCGCCATGTTCTCGATCTTCTCTCTTTTCCAGGGATCGTTCCACGATTCCTTATTGGCAATCAGCTTGGTATTCGATTCCAGGAGGACATCGACTATCCGAAGCTTGTTGGCGCGAAGCGAGCTGCCGGTCTCGGTCACTTCGACAATGGCATCGGCAAGCTCGGGCGGCTTTACCTCGGTTGCGCCCCAGCTGAATTCCACGTGGGCGTTAACCCCATGTTTTTCAAGATATTTTCTGGCGATCGTGACAACTTCGGTGGCAATATGCTTGCCTTCGAGATCTTTAACCGATTGTACCGCGGAGCTCTCGGGAACAGCGAGCACCCATCGGACAGGACGCATCGAAGCTTTGGAGTAAACCAGATCGGAGACTTCCACAACATCGGCATCGGTTTCGATGATCCAGTCTTTTCCGGTGAGCCCCACATCAAACGCTCCAAGCTCGACATAATGGGCCATCTCCTGGGCACGGATGAGAATAGCCTCCAGTTCATCATCATCTATGGACGGAAAATAGGAACGGCTTTTCACGGAGAAATGAAACCCTGCCTTTGCAAACAAGTCCAGCGTCGAATCCTGCAAGCTTCCTTTCGGCAATCCCAGCTTCAATATCCTTTCAGTTTCACTCATTGGCTGTTTTTTTATGTTTTTGATTACTACAGCTGCTCCAGGGAAAATGTCCTGCCATCAAACACCCCGTAGGGATACTCCCCGTCAATCCATGTTCCGAGATTGATATACTCGCTATGTGAATTGGACAGCTTCTTGTGGCTCCTGAGATGACTGTGGCCGCAGACAAAATAGTCAAAATCATTCGTCCCGGCCATTGTATCGGCATGCTGCAACAGAAAATCAGCCTCACGGTGAATGTTCGATCCCCCGTGTTTCCGGCCCAGACGTGATAAATACCTCATAATCGCGATAGCAAGATCCGGCTGAAGCGTTGAAAGCAGCGACAGATTAAAACGGTTACGAACAAATTTGACAAAGAACCTGTACCCGATATCGCTACGGTCAAGCCCGTCGCCGTGTGCAATGACAAACTTCTTGCCGCCGATGACCGATTCCCTCATCCCGTACCATGTATGAACCCCCAGCGAACTGCTGAAATAGTCCCCGAGATAAAAATCATGGTTTCCCGCATAGTAGTGCACGTCAATGCCCTGCCGTACCAGTCCTTCCAGCAGGCAGAAAAAACGGCTGAAGTGTTTCGGGATGACATGGTGAAACTCCATCCAGTAATCCAGCATATCACCCACCATGTACAGTGCCCCTCCTTCTTTTGAGATAATTCCGGAGAGCTGCCTGAAACGCTCCACCTTGATATTCTCTTCATGATCGGCCTGGAGTCCAAAGTGAATATCGCTGATAAAGAAGCTTTTCGACATGCATGCGTGAGTTATGTCCCTCTATACAAGAAGGGAAACAAGAACGATTACCGTTATTGGAATGAGGATATTGTCGATTTCCCTGGGGCTCAGCCCTTCAACAGCCGTTGCCGCGAGTGCAACAATCAGAATGGTCGAGATATTGAATGATTCAGGAACAATCAGCCAGACAAAAAACATCCCGGCAAGCAGACTGCCGATAAAAAACGCAAGGCTTCCTTCTACGGTTTTCTCGCAGAAAACCTTGTACTTCATTTTCCCGAGCTTCATGCCGATAATGGGAGCAAGACCGTCGCCCCAGCCGAGAACCGCCATTGCGAGCACTCCCGTAAACTCTTTGTAATAGATTGTTCCACAGATAATCCCCACGATCACAAAGTAAAGCGTACCTTTCAGCAGCTCGCGCTTGTCGCCGGTTCGGGTCATGGTTTTTATAGCCTGATCATCATCAGCCGCAAAAAAACCTTTCTGAATAAAAAGAAGAGCCCAGACAACATAGACGGAAACGTTGAGGTACTGGCTCCAGTGGCCATCCTGAAAAAGAGGAAGAAAAATGATCACCGACCCGGCGCAGATGTGCGTGATTTTACGGCTGACATCCCGTGACAGGTTATGTTTCGTCACGAGATAATCCATGAGTGGAGGAACGCTGAAAACGTACACAAAGGTCAGGAAAGCGATAAAAACATTATGCCACACAACCGGCAAGCTGAAAAAAGTTGAGTCGATAGTGCCCATAGCAAAAAATGAATGTATGACCGGCGAGCTATCCGTGCATATACTTCATACCAATCGCACCCGCAGCCATGAGGTTATTGACCAGAAAAAGAATATTGTTTGCGACCTGAAACTGCAAGAAAGCTTTATGCTCGACAACGTCACTTTGTCCGATCGCGTTGCCGAAACCATCTTCGACTGTAGCCTTCAAAAAGGATATGCCTCCCTGGGGATCGTTGTAGAGCTTCCACTGGAAAAAAATATTGAGAAGCAGACCGCCGACCATAAAAAAGACCAGTGGATAGAGCCCCCACGTGTACTCGAGCCAGGCAAACACAATAAAGATCATATCGATAATGAAAAACGACACAAGAAAGGTGTTCTTGGCGCCGATCATGACGGTCAGGGACTTGAGTCCCCCTTCCTTGTCGCCCTTGGCGGATTTAAAATCATTCAGGATTATCAACGCTATCGCCATGAAGAAGTTCAGAACCGCCATCCACACAACCTCTTCCCTTATTTCACTGAACAGGGCATTGGCTGACAACCAGGTCACAAAGCTGTAGGCAATGCCAACTGCAGGAGCTGATGTCAGAATGTTTTTCTTGAGTTTGAACGGCGGTGCAGAATAGGTGTAGGCAAGAACGAGAGAAAGCATGATGGATGATGTAATAATCAATCCCCTTGTTCCCCCGATATACAGCCCCAGGAAAACACCAAGGCCGAGAGCCAGTAAAAAAACAACAATGCTGTTCACCAAAGCCTCTTTTTCGCTCAACTTTCCGGAAGGGATCGGTCTTGTCGGCTCGTTGACCCTGTCAAGCTCGAGATCGAAAAAATCGTTAATGGACTGGCTGAACCCGGTTCCTAACGGCCCGAACATCAGAAAAACCGAAAGAAGAAGAAGATAGTCATGAAATGTGGGCTGCATGGCCCCTGAAGCCATAACCCCCCCGGCCAGACAGGGAAAAACACTGATCCAGGTAACAGGGTCGAGAATTTCAAGATGGGCCCTGACCTTGTCGGTAAAGGTAAGCTTGACGGTAGCTGGCATTGCTCTCTGACTTGGGATTCACTCTTGTAACGAGTGAGGTTAACATAAAGGCACCTCTGTTTATTCCGCGGTTCAACTGCGTCGTTGAAGTTTACCCCGACAACGCCGGAGTTCCGTTCGCCTTGCGTCCCGATACAATCGGAACTCATGACAATAAAAGATACCCATAATTACTATCTTTAACTGGAAGCTTAATTTACAAATACACCCCGATATAAAAAAGAGCACGTCTCATCATTCAGGACGACCGATAAGCGTTGCCGACGTTGACGAGGTAATGCGTACGGCAACAAGACCGCCAGGCTCGTTTCCGTCACGGTCAAATACAACGACCCGGTTGGTACAGGTCCTGCCCATAAGCATCTCTCTGGAGCGTTTGCTCTCCGACTCGGCCAGCACCTCCAGCAGATTTCCTATCTCGGCAGCGTGCCGTTCCCCTGAAATTCTGTTCTGCAAGGCGATAATCTCTTCGAGCCTGCGCTTTTTCACCTCTTCGGGCACATCGTCCGGCAGGTTTTTCGCGGCGTAGGTACCCGGACGCACCGAGTAGTAAAACATGTAGGAGAAATCAAAACGGACTTCCTCCATAAGGCTTAGCGTATCCTGATGATCCTCTTCGGTTTCACCGCAGAAGCCCGCAATCAGATCGGTCGAAATCGTGACACCCGGAACAGAGCGGCGTATCATGGCTATCTTCTCAAGATACTCCTCCCTGCTGTGCCCCCTGTTCATCAGCTTCAGCATCCTTGTCGAACCGGACTGCACGGGCAGATGAACGGTATTGCAGATATTGGCATGTGCAGCGATTGCACGAGCGAGTGTTTCCGAAATATCCTTGGGATGAGACGTGGTAAACCTGATTCGCACATCCCGGGCGGCACGGGCAGCCCTTTCCAGCAGTTCGGCAAAACCGCACCCGGCACCATGATCGAAATAGGAATTGACGTTCTGACCGAGCAGGGTGATCTCTCTGTACCCTTTGGCGGCAAGCTGCTCAACCTCGTCAATCACGGACTTCATCGGGCGGCTTCGCTCTTTTCCCCTGGTAAAGGGTACGACACAAAACGCGCAGCGGTTGTTGCACCCACGCATAACAGGAACAAAAGCACTGATCGAACCCGTACGCGCGGGTTCGATACCGTCATATGTCTCTTCGGGAGAAAATGCAAGGTTCGCTCCACGAATTCCCTGTTCTGCGTTTTCAATAAGCAGGGGAAGCTGGCGGTAGGTATCGGGGCCGGCAAGAAAGTCGATACCGTCCGTCATGCTGAACATTTTCTCACGATAGTACTGGGGAACACAGCCGATAACGCCGATTAGCATATCCGGCCGCAGGCGCCTTTTTCCTCTCAGGTTATCCAGCATGTTCATGATTTTCTCAACTGCGTTTTCCCTTACAGCGCAGGTATTGAGTATCACGAGATCGGCGCTGTCATCGGACTCCGTCATGACGTAGCCCTCATCCTCCAGCAGTGACGTGATAATTTCCGTGTCCGCCTGGTTCATCTGGCAGCCGAAGGTTCGTATGTGGACGCTTTTCGTCATCGGTTACGAGGCTCTCCGTTCTCTTCGATTATACTGTCCGGCACTACATTGTACGCGGCTCCGTATATTTTTCAAAGGATTAACATACTTCCTGGCGGAAAAGGGAAGTTATCTTGTCAGGGATGAAAAAAAGAACTACTCACCGGGTAAAACAGACCCGAACGATCTTATCGATGAGGCCAACCGGCTTGAAGAGCACCGTATCAACCGGGAAACAAGAACTGCAACTCATCGTCGAATGGAAAAGGTTGACCGGTACACCGGCCAGGGGAAAGGATATTCTGCGCGGTACCGTTGCCGTGCCGGTTTCAGGAGAAGTTACTCGCCGAAATGGAGATGCTTGTACTTCTCCAACAGCTCTTCGGCTTCTTCCTTGCACTGCCCGCAAACCGTACCGAGCTTGGTATGCTCCTGCAGTTCATAAAAGGTTCGTGCTCCGTCGAGAATGGCCTCTTCGATCTCCGCGTCGGTAACGTTCATGCACTGACAGATTATCTTTGTCTTTTCCTTGCGAATCCGATCGTCCATGCCGTTGCGCTCGAAGTAGTTGTTGATAGCCGCCCGAAGCGCCTTGTCGCCAAGCACGGAACAGTGAATCTTGTTTTCAGGTAACCCCCCGAGCTCTTTGGTAACGTCCTTGGGTGAAACATCGAAAGCCTGGTCGAGCGTCATGCCCTTCACCATCTCCGAAAGAATCGAGGTGCTGGCAATCGCACTGGCACAACCGTAGGTTTTCCACTGGCAGTCGGTAATGACTTCCGTTTCCCTGTCCACCTTGATAACGACCATCATCTGGTCCCCGCAGGACAGGTTGCCTTCCATTCCCACTCCATCGAACTCGTCTGTATTTTCACCCTGAAGAATATTCTTCGGGTTCATGAAATGTTCTTTCAATGTATCGGTATACACCCATTCACCTGGCTGCAACATGTTCTTCTCCTTTTATGTATGCCGTTGACATACTTCTAATTCTCTTTATGATTCCCGGAAGCACATCGAGCATATACCCGATCTCTTCCATCGTCGTCTCTCTCCCCATGCTGATACGGATGGAGCCATGCGCCCGCTCCGGACTTGTCCCGGTAGCAAGCAGCACATGGGACGGATCGAGCGATCCCGACGCACAGGCAGAACCGGTGGAAACCGCAATTCCCTGAAGATCGAGGTAGAGCAGAATGGCCTCACCCTCTGCTCCCGGAAACGACACGTTTACCGTATTGGGTATGCTCGACGTCGGATGCCCGTTGAACACCACATTGTCAATCGATCCTTCGATCCCTTTTACAAGAGCTTCCTTCATCCCCGCAAGCCTCTTTGCCTCATCGTCCATTTCAGCATTGCGCATCTCAATGGCTTTAGCCAAGCCAATAATTCCCAGGGTATTTTCCGTGCCCGCCCTTCGTCCTTTCTCCTGGTGCCCTCCGCGTATAAATGGACAGTACGGCGTCCCTTTGCGAACAAAGAGCGCGCCGATACCTTTCGGGCCGTAAATTTTATGAGCGCTCATGGTTAGAAAATCGATCCCCAGCTCATTGACATTCATTCGCATCTTGCCGATTGCCTGCACCGCATCGGTGTGCATCAATGAACCATTGTCATGCGCCATTTTCGTGATCTCCGCGATGTCCTGGATCGTGCCGATCTCGTTATTAGCCGTCATTACCGAAACCAGACCAACCTCATCGGTCAGATATTCACTGAGCTGATCCATGTCGATTCGGCCATGTTCGTCGACATCGAGAAACTTTACGGTTGTCCCCTTGTGTG